>CALCKS010000274.1 GCA_937965895.1 uncultured Campylobacter sp. | reverse complement strand
TTTTATCCATATCGCCTTCTAGTCCGGCATCTACGCGCTTGCCGATGTCTTTTAGTTTGCTAAACTCCTCTATCAGCCTCGGCGCGTCATCAAGGCTGATCGCAAACGTCCAAAGATAGGTAAGCACCGAGTAGATGTGGCCCGCGCTTGCCTGCTTGTGTGATAGCATAAATATCGCCAAGCTAAAAATCGCCGCCGCGCTCGCGCCGATGATGAAAAAGCCCATCGCCTCTCTGTTTGATATACGGATACGAAGCTTTGAAAGTACGTCGTAGTGGCGCTTTAGCGTGCGCTCATCGCTTGCGCTTATGCGTCCTGCCTCGCGCTCTAGCTGGTTGTTTAGCTTTAGATACAAGTGGTCGTTTTTGGCGATGTATTTGGGTAGCAAAACTCCAAAAACCGCGAGCAGGGCAAAAACAGCCAAACCCACGTAGAACTCGATAAATAAAAGCATGATCGCCGAGCCGAAAATCGAGACGACCGAGGTAAAAAACACGGGAAAATGCTGCTCGAAAAAATCCACGAATTCGCGAGATAAATTTGCTCTTGCGATTACGGCGCTTTCGTCTTTTGCGGCTCTTTTTTCGTTCATTATCACGCTTACGGCAAGCCCTGCGTATATCCTAGTAAACACCTGCGTATCCACACGCCGTCTAATCGAGCCAAGCCCCCAGCCCACGAACACCATGCACGAGTAGCTAAGCGCCAAAAGCGTGTCGCCCGCTACGATGGCGTTTATGGCGATGCCAGCGAGCACGGGATAGACGAGAAATAGTCCGTTTTCCGCCAAAACCAGGCTAAACGTTAAAAACAGTTTTTTAAAATTTTTCTTTGCGATAAACGTTAGCGTCTTAAATGCGCTATTTTGCATAAAATTCCTTTGTTTAAGATCGCGCGGATTCTAGCTGATTTTAAAATTCGCGTCAAATTTTGCGGAATTTTTTGCTGTAATACTTGACATTACAACAAAAATTTATTATACTTCGCTCATCGGTTGTAAGTTATAGCATTACAACAAAAAATCTAAGGAGAAAAAGATGTCAAACTACAAGATCGTTTCAACGAAAAATGTGCCGAGGGTCGAGCTAAAAGACGCTTTAAATTTAAGCGGCTGTGAGCTTTCTATCAATGAGCTTCCCGCAAACGCGAGCGTGCCGTTCGTGCATTCGCACAAGCAAAACGAGGAGCTTTACTTGGTGCTAAAAGGCGGCGGCACGCTCTTTATCGACGGCGAGGAGAAGGCGGTCAAAGAGGGCGACGCGATTCGTATCGATCCGGCTGGCAAGAGATGCTTCAAGGCGGGCGCGCAGGGGATGAAGTTTATCTGTATCCAAGCCAAACGCGGCAGCCTGGAGCAGTATACTAACGGCGACGGCGTGATAAACGAGGACGTAAAGCCAAGCTGGCTGTAAATTTACGCAGAAATAAAAACAAATCAAATTTAAAGGAAAAACAATGAAAGTAGCAATCATCGGAGCAAATGGAAAATCAGGTTCAAATTTAGTGCAAGAAGCCCTAAAACAAGGGCATGACGTAACGGCGATCGTGTGAAATAAAGAGTAAAAAACGGCGACGTAAAAGTCATTTATAAAGACGTTTTTGAGCTTGGCAAAGCCGATTTGGAGGGCTTTGACGCCGTTATCAGCGCATTTGCGGCATGGACGCCGGAAACATTTGGGCTTCATAAAAAGGTAGCAAAACACCTCGCAGACGCGCTTAGCGGTACTAAAACGAGACTACTAGTCATCGGCGGCGCGGGTACGCTATACGTGGACGATAAGCAGACGATGGTTATGGATACGAAGCTTCCCGCCTGAGTATATGGGCGTCGCAAAGGCTACGGCGGAGTCGTTTTTTGAGCTAAAAGGTAGAACGGGCGTGCTCTGGACATACGTCTCGCCCGCTGGAGACTACGACGCAAACGGCGCTCGCACTGGCAAATACGTCCTTGGCGGCGATAATATGATTTTAAACTCGCAAAACGAGAGCTATATCAGCCACGCAGATCTAGCGCTTGCGGTCATAGACGAGCTAAAAAACGGCGCTTTTGTGCAAAAGCGCTTTACCGCAGTGGGCGAGAGGACGTGAGCTTAAAATTTCGCGTAATTTAGCTAAAATAAAACCGCACGAAACTAACGTGCGATTTTTAAATTTAAAGCAAGGCTGATTATGCAAATAGGACAAAAATTTTCCATCGCTATCCATATCCTGCTTAGCTGCGAGTTTTTTAAGGACGAGAAAAACACGAGCGAGTTTTTGGCCGGCACGATCGGCACAAATCCCGTCATCGTGCGAAATATAATCAGGCGTTTAAAATCGGCAAATTTGATAAACGTGAGTGCGGGCACGGGTGGGGCGAGCCTAGCTAAAAGGCCTGAGCAGATCACGCTGTTTGATATATTTTCGGCAGTAAACGAGGGCGAAAAGGGTATCTTTAAAATCCACAAAAACTCGCCTCCTCCTTGTCCGCTGGGAGGCAGGATAGAGGCGCTTTTGACGCCTAAATTTGCCTCTGCGCAGCAAGCGATGTTTGATAGCTTGGCGGGCGTAAATTTGCAAAATTTGCTAGACGAACTGGCGGCTAAAAACTAAAATTTGCGCCTTTTAATTTTTTCTCGCTTTAAATTTAATCCGTAATTTAAAAAACAGAAGTATTTGTAGTTTAAGAAAAATTTACTTATAATTCACGGATTAAATTTAAAGGAGATTTCGTGCAACCAAACGCTAAACGCGGAATAATTCAGAAATATTTCGAGGCGAATTTGCTTCTAAAAATTTTAGCCGGACTTATTTTGGGCGCCGTTTGCGGCATCATTTTTCAAGACGCAAAGGACGCGATAGTTATCCTAAAGCCTTTTGGCGACGTGTTCATAAGACTTCTTAAGATGATCATCGTGCCTATCGTTATGGCCTCGCTCATCGTGGGCTGTAGCTCTATCTCGCCTTCCGATCTGGGTAGAGTAGGGGCAAAGGTGCTGATTTTTTACATATTGACGTCGTTTTTAGCCATCATAGTCGGGCTTGCGGTCGGGCTTATCTTGGAGCCAGGAGCCGGACTGCACATAACCGGCAGCGGTGACATAGGCGGCAAAACCGCAAATGCGCCTAGCATGTCGTCGATACTCGTAAATTTATTTCCCACTAACCCTTTTGAAGCTATTGCAAAGGGCGAAATTTTACAAATCATAACTTTTAGCTTATTTTTCGGCGTCGCGCTTTCGTTTTTAAAGGATAGCAAAGACGAGAGGCTTAGTAGGCTGGGAAATTTGATCTACGACGTATTTGACGGGATCAACCACATCATGTTTTACGTCATAAGATGGATCATGGAGTACGCGCCGTTTGGCGTTTTTGCACTTATATTTATCGTATTTTCTCAGCAAGGCGTAAAGGCTTTCGGACCGCTTTTGGGCGTCACGGTTAGCGCGTATATCGGCTTTGCGGCTCAAATTTTCGTCGTTTATTTCTTGATTTGCTTGATCGTTAAAATCAATCCGTTTAAATTTCTAAAAAAAGTTCGCCCGCCTATGCTGACGGCTTTTGTAACTAGAAGCTCGGGCGGAACGCTGCCTATCTCGATGAAAACGGCCGAAGAAGACATGGGTATCCCAAAGCAAATTTACGGCTTTGCGCTTCCGGTTGGAGCCACCGTAAATATGAACGGCACGATCATATATCTAGGTATCTGCGCGATGTTTATCGCTAACGCCGTGGGCGTGGAGCTTGACTCGGGGGCTAAAATGACCATAATACTAACGGCCGTCCTTGCCGCCGTCGGAACTGCCGGAGTGCCTGGAGCGGGCGCGATAATGCTTTTGATGGTGCTTGAATCAGTCGGTCTAAAAGTCGAGGGCGGAAGCGCGGTAGCCGCGGCGTATGCGCTTATTTTGGGCATTGACGCGATCCTTGACATGGGGCGCACGTCGATGAACGTGACGGGGGATATGCTGGGCGCGCTAGTTGTGGCCAAAAATGAAAAAAAATTAGACGAAAGCAAGTGGGCGGATTAGAATTTAATAAATATTTAGATAAAATCGCTAAAAATTTAAAGGAAATATATGATTTTTATCGATGCTTGTTTAAAAAAACCCACACCCTATACGCCTGTTTGGATGATGCGGCAGGCGGGTCGGTATCTACCTGAGTATATGCGAGTTCGAGCCGCTGCGGGCGATTTTTTATCGCTTTGCAAGGATTATAAAAAAGCCAGCGAGGTCACGATCCAGCCGGTTGAGATCCTAGACGTAGATGCGGCGATACTTTTTAGCGATATCCTCGTCGTGCCGCTCGAGATGGGTATGGATCTTAAATTCGTCCAAGGCGAGGGGCCCGTATTTAGCGATCCGATTAAAACGAAAGAGGACTTAGATAGGCTGGATGTTCAAAAATCGATCAAAAATTTAGACTACGTATACGATACGATCAAGCTAACGCGCGAAAATTTGGCGCAGGATAAGGCGCTAATCGGCTTTTGCGGCGCGCCGTGGACGATAGCTACGTATATGATCGAGGGCGGCGGGACGAAAACTTACGCGGTTAGCAAGAAGCTTTTATACTCAAATCCCGAGTTTATGCATCAAATTTTAGCCAAGGTTACGGCCGCGCTCATAGGATATATGAAAGAGCAGATAAAAGCCGGCGTAAATGCGGTTCAAATTTTTGATAGCTGGGCGGCTGCGCTGGAAGGCGAGGCGTATTTTGAGTTCGGTTGGAAGTATATCATGGATATAGTCGATGCGCTTAAGGCCGAATTTCCGCAAATTCCGGTTATCGTTTTTCCAAAAGGCATAAGCGGATATCTGGATAAAATTTCGGGAAATTTCGATGTTTTTGGAGTGGATTGGAGTACGCCGATCGAGCTTGCCAAAGCAAAACTAAGCCCAAAATACGTACTTCAAGGAAATATGGAGCCTACGCGCCTTTATAGCAAAGATGCGATCGACGCGGGTGTGGAACGAATTTTGCAGACGATGAAAAACGCGCCGCATATCTTTAATCTCGGACACGGTATTTTGCCTGATATTCCGGTGGAAAACGCGAAGTATTTTATAAAACGAGTGCAAGAAAAAAGCGCAAGATAAAGGAGGAAAGATGAACAATCTGAGCATAAAACTTAAAATTTTAGTCATAGCTCTAGTCGGGCTAATAGGTCTTGGTATCATTAGCGCCTATATGTTAAACGGTATTATCAAAACTCGCGATAAAGCCGATTACAGCGAGCGTATAGTAGATACGATCATAAATCAAAACGACTTCATTCACGAGATGCAAAAAGAGCGCGGTTTTAGCTCTGGAGTGTTAGCTGGCGGAGATAATGCTAAACTCGTGGCTCAGCGCAAGAACGTGGATGCGGCGCTTGAGAAGCTTGCGGAAAAGAACGAAATAGCTCCGGAGATAGCTAGCATTCGCTCAGGCGTAGATCAAAGGAGTGGCGATAATCTAATCGGACGTATAACTAAAATACTAAGAAAAGAGGTAATCGCTATAAACGGGTATAGTGATAAACTAGAGCCTAGCCTCGTTGATGATTTAGAACGCATTATTATCGTCGGGGAGATAAAGGAATCGTTTGGTATCTTACGCGCTACGCTAAACGGAGTTTTTACTAAAAAAAGTATAAGCAAAGAAGACTACAACAAAGTAGTCGCCCTAAATAGCGTAATCAATAAATTTATGCAGGATTTCGACGATTACAATCCAAAAGAATTTAGCGCTGAATTTGATACTATCGCTAGAAAAAAGGCGGACTTTAATGATGCGATGAACATCATCAAAAACGTAGTCGCTACCGAGGATATATCATACGACCCCGCGACTTGGTTCTCAAAAATAACTCTATCTATAGATGCGATGAGGGAGCTAGAGCTAAAGCTATTAAGCGATATGAAAAATGCAGCCTCGCAGGTAAAAAGTGAAGCGACGGCACAGCTCGTATTTAGCGGTATTGTTATCGCCGTGTGTGTGCTTTTGATGTTGCTGACTTCTATCATAATCGGTAAAAATTTAATCTCAGGTATCGATCAGACTAAAAACGGCCTTGTGAGATTTTTCGAATTTTTAAACAATAAAACCGATAAAGCCGAAACGTTAGAGCGCAGCGGAAGCGACGAGATCGGACAGATGAGCACGCTAATAAACGAAAATATCAGGCAAATCGAGGCAAATCTCGCCGAGCAAAATAGCTTCATAAAAGAGGCAAACGCATTTGTAGGGCAGATAGGCAAAGGCAACTATGTAGCCCAGCTAAACGCCGACACCTCAAATCCGGCTCTTAGCCAGCTAAAACAGACTTTTAAAGACCTACAAATCGCGTTAAAACAAGCCATAGCTGCAAGCGGCGACGAGGTGTTAAATTTGCTAGAAAGCTTTAAAAATCAGGATTTTACGAAAAGACTCGACGATGAAGGCAAAGTAGCTGCCGGTATCAATGCTTTAGGCGAAGAGATAGCTGGTATGCTAAGGGCAAATTTAGAGCAGGCGCATACGCTTGAAGAAAAGGCCGAGTTTTTAGCTCGCTCGATGCAGCAAGTCACGCAAGGCGCTAATTCGCAGGCTAATTCGCTACAAGAGAGCGCCGCAGCAGTAGAGGAGATGAGTAGCTCTATGAACGCTATCAGCCAAAAAGCCGAAGACGTAACGCGCCAAAGCGAGGAGATCAAAAACATCATCGTCATCATCCGCGATATCGCCGATCAGACAAACTTGCTAGCGCTTAACGCAGCCATCGAAGCAGCGCGCGCAGGCGAACACGGCAGAGGTTTTGCGGTCGTGGCCGATGAGGTTCGCAAACTAGCCGAACGTACGCAAAAATCTCTCGGCGAAATCGAAGCCAACGCAAACGTGCTAGCTCAAAGCATCAATGAGATGAGCGAAAGCATCAGGGAGCAAAGCGAAGCTATCAATATGATAAATCAAGGCGTAGCCGAGGTCGATGAGCTAACTAAGCAAAACGTCAGGGTCGCAAACGATACGAGCGTCGTAACCGCAGAGGTAGACAGTATGGCAAAGGCGATAGTAGAAGACGTAAGACGTAAGAAATTTTAAGTTATTTTGGCGGTTTCTTATTTTGCGCAGGAACCGTCAAATTTGACTTTATGTATGATTTTTGAAGTTAACATAAAGCAAAATTTGAGCGAAACTAAATTTTCGAATTTTGCTTTATGTCTTTTAAAAAGCTTTTGTGTGGTAGATGAATTTCGTTTTAAAATTTGCTACCAGGTCGTATTAAATTTAAATACTTTTCTTGTTATATGCTTTAATAAAATTTATCCCCGCTTTTAGTATAATCGCACATCTTAAATTTAGGAAAATCAATGCAAATCGTATTTGGTCCCGTTAGCTCGCGCAGGTTTGGCGTTTCGCTGGGCGTCGATCTATCGCCAGCGCAAAAGTGCTGTAACTTTGACTGCGTTTACTGTGAACTCACGGCGGCAAAACCCGTCGCGGCTGTAAAAAATCCGCCAAGCGTTGAGCAGGTGATCGCCGAGGTGAAGGCCGCGCTTGCCGTGCATCCGCATATCGACGTCATCACGCTCACGGCAAACGGCGAACCGACGCTTTATCCAGAGCTTGCGCGGCTAGTGCGCGAGCTAAATTTGATAAAAGGCCGGGCCAAAACGCTCATCCTCTCAAACGGTTCGGGCGTGCTTGATCCTAAAATTTGCGAGGCGCTAAAGGGGCTTGATATCGTCAAATTTAGCCTTGATAGCGCTGTGCAAAAAACGTTTGCTAGAATCGATCGCTCGGGCGAAAAAATTGGCGTCGGCGAGCTAGTAGCTGCGATGGCTAAATTTAAGCGAGAATTTAAAGGCGAGCTAGTGCTTGAAATCCTGGTCGTAAAGGGGTTAAACGATACGAAGGTGGAATTTGAGGCGCTAAATGCGGCGCTAAATCAAATTTCACCAGCCCGCGTGGACATAAGCACCATAGACCGCCCACCCGCGTACCCGGTCAAAGGCGTGAGCTGGGAGCTCCTATGCGAGCTTGCACAGCAAATTTCCGGCGTACCGTGCGTGATAGCGTCGGCAAAATACGGCGATGAAAAATTCGCACTTAGCAAAGAGGAGCTGCTAGAGCTAGTAAAACGCCGTCCGCAAAGCGAAAACGACGTGATAAATAGCTTCTCTGAAAGCTCGAAGCAAAATTTACAGGAGCTTTTGGCTGTCGAAAAGATAAAAATTGTAGATGCGGCGGGGACTAAATTTTACCGACTTGCATGATTTTGCGGTAAAATTTACTCTTTTTTATACTAATTTTTTGATATCCAAAAATTTAAGCTAAAATTTATTGACAAACAGAGTTTTTTTGCCTATAATACGACTTCTTTTAAAACGTTCCGGATTAGCTCAGCGGTAGAGTAGTCGGCTGTTAACCGATTGGTCGCTGGTTCGAATCCAGCATCCGGAGCCATCTATACCCAAAAATCCCTTTCAAATCCCGATTTTACCGATATTTCAAGAACTTTAAGTTTTCTTAGTTTTATAAAATTTGTTCCCTGTTTGTTCCCAAAATTTTTTAATATTCCAATTTCTTACCAAGCTTTCTAAGTTAATCTAAGATACCTTATTTTTATTTTTAAAAATACGAAAATAATTTTTTACTCTCAATTACTCTAAAATACCCCAAGTAACCATAGGGTATTAAAAATTTTTCAAAAACTATACAAAAACCGCTTAAAACGATAAAAGTAAATGAAAAGTACATATAATTAGTTATGTAAGAACTTAGCAGAAGGAGAAAAATAATATGCTTAATGAATTATATAACGACGTAGGGTACAAAACTCTTCTTGAGCACATATCTAGCCAATATAAAGGAAAGGTGGTTTTAGACAGAAAGCAAACCGCAGCGGTTCTTGGTATTGGTATATCCACTCTTGATCTTCGTATATCGCAGGGCAGGGATATCCCACGTTATATCAAAATGGGAGATGCAAAGAATTCTCGCATGGCGTTTGCGATAACCGATATTGTAGCTTATATTTTTCAAAAAAGGGTTAAAACATGCTCTTAATTTCTATAGTAGATAATAAAGAAAAGGATCAAAAATGAGTAATGCTCTTCAAATAGGCGGACACAACGTAGTTCTTTGTGTAAGAAGCGAATTCTTGACGCTCAAAAAGGCTATTATAAGGTATGAGCACAATGTTAGAGAGGTCAAACACGCCTCTAAGATCGGATACCTTAGAGGTAATAGCCGAAATAATAGATACATAGTGCTTAGCGAGTATAACAACAACGGCCACATGCGAGAGATCACAGCCGCACAGCCGGAGGTAAAGAATTTAATGATAAGAAATACATAAAAGCGCTTTTGAGGGAATATCACGAAAAAATGAAAGCCGACTACGAAACCCAAACTAAAATTTATAAAAACGGCAAGGCGGTAAAGAATCGTTGGCGAGAAAATATGGTCGGATTTTCTGAAGTGGTGATAAGTTTCGGCACCGATCGAAATAAAGAACATAAAGAGGGACTAAATAAAACAGAAGTAAATTTCATAAATGCTCATATCTCACTAGATAGAGTAAGAAGATTCGCAAATATTTATTGTGCTAAATACAAAGTAAAATGTCTACTAATTAGCGAACACAATGATGAAAAGACTAAGCACTATCAACTAATATTTACAAACTATCAGTTTGAAAAACATAAAAATATTAGGTTTAATGGTAAAGGCGAAACATTAAAATTCGGTAGAAGCATGCAAGAAATGGGCGGAGTGGCATTTGAAGGTATAGCAATGCGTGGAGAGATTGGTAGTAAGGCAAAGCATAAGAATTTAAAACAAATGCACAAAACCGAAAAAGAGTATAGTACTGAGCAAGAGTTTAAAAATAAAATTAGACAATCTATAATCGATGAAGCAAGAAAGTATATAAAAAAGAAAGAGTCTATGTTCGGCAAAGATTATTTTAGACTGGAAATCGGGGACGATAAGGCTTTTGTAACGAGTCTTACGAATTTAGTATTAGAAAAAATGCAAGATAATATAAACATAATTGCCGACGGAGAACTAAAATAAAGGATTTACGAGCTAACGAATCAACTAATAAACAAGGGTGGGATAATTGCAAAAAATAACGAGCTGGATCAATCCAACGAAAATCTAATCCAAGAAAATAAAAAGCTAAAAGAGATTAACGCAAATCTAAATAATCAAGATGAAATTATAAAAGATAGAAATTTGCAAATAAGCAATCTCTCGGCCGACCTAATCCAAAAAGAAGATGAAAACAATAAGCTAAAAAGCCGATTAGAAAATATTGAAGCTGACATAGCGCAAATAGATAAACTAAAACAAAAAGCCGATCAAAGCGATGCCCTACAAATCAAGCTCGAAGAAGCTAATGCAGATCTAGAAAGCAAAGAAAAAACAAATCAGTCTTTGAAACAAAGAAACGAAAAGCTGGAGGCGTCGCTAAGTAGCGAGAATGCCTTAAAGGAAGACGATGATAGCAAGCGACTACAAATCGTTAAACTACAAACTTCTATAAATAGCAAAGATCGAAGAATATCCGAGCTGGAAGGAGAAGTAAAAGTTAAAGACGAAACGATAGAAAATTTACAGGATAAGTTAACTGTATTAGAAAACTTTAAAACGAAGGTTATTAGTTTTATCTCAAAAATAAGCAATTTAATACCGAATTTTAGTAAGCTACTAGATGACGAACCAAGTGAAATAAAGGATGAAATAAAAAGCAAAATAGCCGGTAAAGACGGTATGGGGATAGGCTTTTAGTTGGATTGGTTTTTGATTTCGAATATAAAGTTACCAAAATTTTTAGTCAGCATATTTAATAAGCTTCTTTTTGCCAACATATACCAAGTTATATAATGTGCGAGCTGGTTACACCAAATCTGAGCGTATGCCTAGATCTTTTTTGTGCTTTGGTGATGCGGCCGAATTTTGTCAAAAGTTCTTAAAATATAAAAATTTATCCCCTAAACGTCAAAATATTCTTGATAACACCTATCCATTTAAATATAATCTAACTAAAAAAATAAAGGATAAATTTGCTTTACAGGTCGCTAACTGTGCTTAGCCTTTGCATCGCGCAGTTTATTTGCATCGGATTTTTCGGCGAGGGGCTTGTTAGCATCCTGCGTCAAGACGGTTTTAGTTTAGAGCGCGTCGGCGCGCTTAGAGGGCTTGGACTTTTCGCGGTTTTGGCTTTTTTGTGGTCGCCGTTTATCGACGCTATAGCGCTAAAAATAGGCGGTTACAAAAAGATTATCCTAGCCTTTCAGTGCCTTACTTTGGCGATTTTATATGCGGTTTCGCTTCTAAATCCGCGCGACGATTTACCTGCCGTAATCGCTTTAGCGGTGCTTTTGGCCTTTATCTCGGCCACCTGGACGATGACGTCGAACGCATTTTTCATTAAAATTTCAAACAGCTCGAATTTAAGCTTCACAAACGCCCTCAAGCTTAGCGGCGGATTGATAGGACACGTATCCGGTAACGGCCTAACGCTCGTAATCTACGCAAAATTCGGCTGGAGCGAGGCGAATTTATTCTTGACGTCTTTGATAGCGGTTTCCTTGCTTAGCCTTGCTTTCTTTAAAGAGCCTGAGCGCATAAACGTCGGCGAGGGGCTGGATTTTAGGGCGATGTTTGGCTTTTTTAAGGGCAAAAAGGCTTGGCTTAGCGTGCTTTTCGTACAATCTATCGGTATCTGCGCGGCGTTTGGACTGCTTAGCCCGATGCTCGTAGATATCGGCTGGAAGCTGGAAGATATCGGCGAGGTCTTGCACATATACGGCACGATATTTGGCTTCGCGGGTGCGCTCGCGGCGGGCTTTGCGGTAAAAAAGCTAGGCGCTAAAAGAGCCTTTTTATACGCCGTAGCGATGCAGACGCTAGGCATCCTGGCCATCTGGTTACCTATCGGCGGTTGGACGGACCGCACGTCGGTACTTTTTGCTTCGAGCGCGGCGTATGCGGTATATATGGCACAAGCGACGATAATCTCCACGATGATGATGCAACGTGCCTCGGGACGGCGACCCGCTAGCGAATATGCCGTGCAAAGCAGCTTAAGTATGACATTTCAGATATTTTCGTTTTATCTCGGAACGCTTTTGGCGGGGACGTTGGGTTACGGAGCGGTCGTGTTGGGCGCGGCGGCGTTTTGCGTTTTGAGCCTAGTTTATTTTATAAAGATTTATAAATTTATCTAGCGGATTACGATTTTGCGGGATTTAAGTCGCCGTCTAGCACAAAAGACTGCGTAAATTTTATTCCGCAGAGTTTTGCAAATCGCTTTGCATATTTAGCCCGCGTCGGCAATGCGGATTAAACGCACCCGAACGCAAGGCCGTTAAGTCTCGGGCGCAAAAAAGGCGGTAAATTTATCCCGCATCAAGCAAACCCCGCTTGCAACGAGAGAAAAACTGCAAAATGAGCTTAAATTTACGCTTAAAACGGCGCAAATTTGGCTCGTAAAATTTAGGCAAAAGCCAAATTTACAACCGCTCTTTGATGATCTTTAAAAAATCCAAAAGAGCTTTCGCGCTATGATGAGGCGTGTCCTGGGCGGCGATTAGTTCGCAGTTCGGTAGCATCCTCGACACTTGCGAAGCGACGGCAAAAGGCACTTCCTCGTCGGCTCTGGAGTGATACATAAGCACGCTTTGAGGGACATCCTTTAGCTCAAATCCCCACGGCCTAGCTTGGAGCCAGAGGTCAAAGCCGATGCCGTTAAGCTGCGCTTTTATCGCTTCTTTTAGCGCACCCTTAGCCTGCGAGCCGTATTTTTCCCATGCCGTTTGCGCCGTATTTTCAGGCGTATTGTGCGATGCAAAATCATAAATTTCCTTTATGTGCGCATAGTCGGCATAGTCGGCCAAAAGCTCGGGAGGGGCGTTAAATCCGCTTAGTATAAACACCTTTTTCGCCTCTTTGCAAGCTACAGCCGTAGCGTAGGCGTAAGCCGCACCCACCGACTCGCCCAGCACGCTAAATTCGCCCAAATTTAACGCCGAAAAAAACTCTTTTAGGCGTAGGGCGAATTTTAAAAAACTATCGTCCGCGCTAAAAAGCGAGCTGTTAAAATGCCCGCTTCTATATATCAAAATAAGCCTTATTTGATTTTTATCGCAGAAATTTATCAAGGTATTTTGCGGAAAAATCATCAGCGGATGATGATAAACCAAAACATCTTTAAAATCGCTACCAAAGTCGTCGTAGCTTAGATTTTCGCCGCTTTTAAATTTAAAATTTTTCATCTTTTTCCTTAAAATTTATATTCAAATTTTACGCCGATCTCGCGAGGGTCGGACAGGTAGTGCATCGTGGCGTATTTTACGTCGTGATCTTTGTCGAAAAGATTATTAGCGTAAATATAAACGTTGATATTTTTGTGATTAAAGCCTACTTTTGCATCGACGGTCGCGTAGCCCTCGTTTTCTACGACATTGGCCTTATCGGTATAAAATTTGCTCTGTCCTCGCAAAAATGCCGCCGCGTAAAATCCGCTTGGAGCCTCATACGAAAGCCCTGCGCCATAAGTTAGCCTTGGCGCGTAATATACGTATTTACCGCTATAATCGCCCTGTGCGTCTTTATAGTCTTTAAAGACGCTTTTTGCGTAGCCCAAATTTGCGCTAAGTTTTAATCCGTCCGCCAAAAGCACGGCGCCGTCTAGTTCAAAGCCTTGGGAGCGTGCCTTGCTGGCGTTCTCTGCCACCGTGATATTAGGCGCTACGATGACGCTTACTACTTGCTTGTTTTTGATATCGGCGCGAAAAACGGCGGCGCCTAGCTCAAACCGCTCCCAAGCCCCTTTTACGCCGACTTCGTAGCTAGTCATAGTCTCTTTATCGTACCATTTTTTAGACGTAGGCGACGCAGCCCAAAAACCGCCCGGCTTATAACCCTTAGATACGCTCGCATACGCCGTAACCTCGTCGTTTATAGCGTATTTTAGTCCGATCTTGGGTGATAGCGCGCTATACGAATCGCTTAAATTTTCGCCGTTCATACGGTTTTGAAATTTGACCCTATCTTTATCGAATCTAGCTCCCAAAATAACCGAAAAATCAAGCGGCAGATAAATTTCATTATGCGTAAAAACGCCGTAGTTTTTGCTCCTGGTTTTATTGTTTTGCAGAGAGCGAATACCGCCGAACATTACGCTATTTACGCTACTTCGCACATCTCTTTGCGTAGAGCCCGCCGCAGCGCCTAGGACGAATTTGCCATACGCGTTATCGGCGCTAAATCTTAACTCCTGCGTAAAATCCTTTCTGTCCTCTTTGTAATACACGTCTAACAAGGACGCGGGGCGATGATCGCCGTCGTAGCTGCTGTCGTTTTTGTAATCCCTGAAAGTCGTAAGCGAAGTGAGCGCATAGTCGCCCGATTTATATTCTACCTTTAGCGACGCTTCGTAGTTTTTGGCGTTTTCCTCGCCCTCTATACCGTTGGCGTAGCGCGTTCTATTGGCTGCGCTAGGCAAATTCGATCTTTGCGCGCCGTTGGCTATCCTGTAATAATTTTGAATAAGATCCACCGTAAGCTCGTCCGTAGGTAAAAATCTAAAGTAAATTTTGCCGTAAAGAGAGTCTTTGTAGTCGTCGCTTTTGTTTAAATTTTCGTTATACATAAAGCCGTTTTTCTTTTCGCTAAAACCGGTAAAACTAGCCAGAAATTTATCCTTTACTATCGCTCCGCCTGCGCTAAAACTAATACCACGCAGGCTATCCTCGCCAAGCTTTAGCCCGATCTTTGCTTGCGGTTCGTTGGTAGGAGCTTTGGAGACCGCATTTATCACGCCTGCGTAGGCGTTTTTGCCGTAAAGCGCGCTTTGAGGACCTTTTAGGATCTCGATACGCTCGATATCCTCCAAAAATACGTAGTTGCCGTAAGTGCCAAGATAACTCACGCCGTCCAGATAAAGCCCGACGTTTGGGCTATCAAATGCGTAATCGCTCGTAACGCCGCGCATGATAAAAAGCGAAATGCCTCCGCCTTGCAAAAATGTTAAATTTGACGATGCGCTCCTAAGCCCGTTTAGATCCTTCGCTTCTCTAAGCCGCAACTCTTTTTCGTCCAGCACGCTCACCGCAGCCGCCACCTCGCTAGCATTTTCATCGATCTTTTGAGCCGATACGCTGACCTCGTCCAGCCTCACGGCGGGAGCTGCTATCGCTAGCGCCGCAACTGCGCTTAAAAGCAAAATTTTTCTCACTTTAGACTCCTTTTATAATTTCTTTACTTTAAGGATAGTATAATATTTTTGAAATTTATTATCAACCCGAAATTTACAAATGACGGATTTATTTTTATATTTAAAGGAAAAATTTGCGCACGGTATCCGCAGACGTTTTTATGGATAAATTTAATAGCAGCGAAGACGGAGTTTTGGCTGATCTTGGGGTCAAAATCCGCGCCAAAAATATCGCGCTAAGCGATGAAATAGCCTTCGGCATGATAAAAATGGACGCTAAAGACGACACCAAAATAGTCGGCGATTTTCACGCTTTGCGGGGTTGCTTTATAAATTTCACCCTACAAGGAGGCATTAGCCTAAGCTCGGCGAATGGCAAAATCGAATACAAAAGCGGACTATCCACGATCAGCTCGGTCGATCTGCCAAGCTCGGATCAAGAGATTTACGGCGGCGCGCACGCGGGAATAAACTTATTCCTAGAAAACTCGTTTATGAGCGCAAATTTCGGCGATCTTATCGAGCTTGGCGCAAACAAACTCGTCTCGCAAAACGACACCTGCGCCGTAAATAAAATTTTATTAAACCAAATTTTATCGTTAAACGTCGACGAGCCGCTTGAAAGACTGCTTTTAGAAAGTAAAATTTTAGAGCTTATTTATAACGAATTCGGCCGCCTAAAATGCCCAAATAAGCATGTTATACTAGACGAAGCGGACAAAAACGCGCTACAAAAAGCCAGGCAAATTTTAAGCAAGGATATCAAAAATCCGCCGTCTATAAAAGAGCTCTCAAAACAGGTGCGGCTGAACGAATTTAAACTTAAAGTCGGCTTTAAAAGTTTGTTTGGGCAAACTCCTTACGAATTTTTGCGCGAAGAGCGAATGAAGCGAGCGCTGGCGATGCTGCAAGGCTCGGAGCTAAATATCGCCGAGATTTCGGCTGCGACGGGCTTTAAAAATCAAAGCCACTTCAGCAAGCTTTTTTGCGATTATTACGGCACGGCACCCAAAAATTTGATGAAAAATAGAAAATATTATTATTAATTTTACGAGATTTGCCCGCAAATTTGCCGCGAACGGCGCTCAAAAGCCTGTTAAGATAATATTTCTAGTGATGACCACATATAAAAATATGCTCAAATTAGCAGTGCTTACCAAAGCGTATATTGTACGCCGCCTATGCTTGCAAATCGGAAGCATTTATAAGCTTTTAACGAATGATCGTTAAAAGCTTCCTACGAAAAACTTAGACGTTTTTATCAACAAAAATCATTTTTTGACCGATAAAGTTTCGTCTAAGTTTTTATACTTTTCTTTTGCTCGGTCAAAGAAAAATATCGGCCGTCTGCCAAGACCTTACAGCAAACTCTTTTGAGTTTGCTAAGTAAGTATTAACATATTGTCTTATGTGGGGGTTGTTTATTCTTGATGTTTTAATAAATGATATCAAGTTCTAAGACTGTACGATGGAATTAGAAACTATTATTTTTTATTAAGTTAAAGTAAATTTTGGTTTATAGGGAAATTTACTTTTGTTTTTTTATTTGGTATTTTAGTACAAATTTAAAAAATAAGATATTATTGTTTTCTGTTTGGCTCAAAGAATATTAAGTTTCTATGATTTTGCTAGATAAAACGGTTTTTTGGAACTATCGTAAAGAGGGATATCTAGCTTTGGAAAGGTTGATTTATCGTTTGTATAGATTCTTTCGCATTCGTTTTCTAGGGCGCAAAAATATTGCAATATATCTTCAAAATCCGATTTTTTAGAAAAATTGCTATTTTCAAGATATTTTTTACAAGCCAAGTCTATCATATCTTTGCTAAAAGCAACTATCCTAAAATGACTATCGGAGTTAATAGTTTGAAAAAATTCTACGGCTTCTTTTCTATTTATGCAATTATATATGACGTTGGTCATAATGTCCTGGCTAAGAATCATTAAAATATTCGTCTCGTAAAGACCTAGTATTAGCTCGACCGTTTCTTTATGATCCGCTCTTTGAGAATCAAGATAGGATATAATTATATTGGTGTCTAAAAAGACTTTCACGACCTAAGAGCCTTGTTTTTTCTCATGTCCTCTACGGTCATATCTTTAAAAGCTCCGCTTTGAGAGCCTGCAAAACTCATAAGTTTTTTTAGTCCTTTATCGGCTTGTAAGGTTTTCTCATCGGTATTTGCCTGGGAAAGAGAGGCCACTTTTTGAGAGATTAGCTTTGCCATGTCTATAAGGTCTATTCTATTGCTTGGAATTTCGAGATGAAAAACTTGCGTAGCCATTTTTATCCTTTTTGCTTTTTATCATTATAGCATAATATGTATAAAAGCCTACTCATACAACATCTCCACCATCTCTCGTCCGCTATCTGGCATTAGTTTCGCGTATCTTAGGGTATGGTTGATATCCGAGTGATTCATTAGCTTTTTTATCGTTAGTATCGGAGTGCCTTTTATAGCAAGATGCGAAGCGAATGTATGTCTAAGCGTATGAATAACTACTCTATTGGTTGCGTCGCTTATGTCTAAATTTTGATTAAAAAGCTTATTAAGTAGCGGCTGTAAGACGTTTTGGATAGTGGCTTTGGGTTTTATTTACTAAAAAGTCGTTCGGGGATAGGGTGGTATAAATTTGATTGATCATTTCTAACGCTCTTTTGCTTAAAAATCCCATATACGTGCTCCTTGTTTTAAAATCGCTTATAGTAACTGATTTGGTAGATAGTGCTAAATCCTTTTTCTTAATGTTCAAAATTTCCTCCAGCCTAGCTCCCGTACAAAGCGCAAGCTCAGCGAACAGCCCTAGGGCAAAATCTCCTTTAGCTGCTACTTCTTTGCGTAAAAGTTCTATCTCGATAAGCTCTAAAAATCTCTCTCGTTTGTTATTCGGTTTTTTTAGTTCTATCTTGTATGGGCTAATATATTAATAAGATCATTTTTTATAGCGTGGTTAAAAATTGTCCTAATGATACCCATGATGGCGTTAATTCTAGATTGCGACAGCTTTAGTTTGGTTTTAGGTGAGATTATTTGAGAAATATCTTTATGATGCTCGTTTATCATCTCGGGCGTTATCTGCGTCGTAGCTAGATTGCCTAACTTATCCTTATGGTAAATTTCATAATCTCGCCTTTGCTCTTTTATATTGGTAGCATTACCCGGTTCTTTTTCTAGTTTAAAACTAAAAAAGGCATCTGCGATCTAATCAAATTGAAGCGAGTTTTTGTTGTTCTTGGCGGCTATTTTCTTGGTTATGCTATCTGGCAATTCGCCGTTTCTTTGTTTGGCGTCGAATTCTTTCTTTTTATTATATGCGTAGGTTATATTTACGCCTTCGAATTTTGATCCGATTTTTACGTTGGCCTTTTGCCTTCAAGCGTAACTCTCATATAAAAAACCACGTCGCCGCTAGCTAGATTATTAAAGAAAATTCCGGGGTATTTATTTACCCCGAACGACGAGTTGTAATTTTTAAGTTTTCCTGCCATAATACCCCCTAAATTTGTTCCCTATTTGTTCCCAAAATTTGTAAAAATGCATGATATTCTAGTGTAACTTAGAATATGCTTAAGCTATCAAATAGCGTATTATAGGGCTTTTTGTAGTATTTTAGAGCGTTTAAGAATTATATATTTTTGAATCCAGCATCCGGAGCCATCTATACTAAAAAACATTTAAAACCCCGATTTTACCAATATTTCAAGAGCTTTAAGTTTTCTTAGTTTTATAAAATTTGTTCCCTATTTGTTCCCGAAATTTTTTAATATTCCAATTTCTCGTCATGTTTTCTAAATCAATCTAAGATGCCTTATTTTTAAAAACATGAAAATAAGTTTTTACTCTAAAATATTCTAAAGAACCATAGGGCATTAAAAATTTTTCAAAAACTACCCAAAAACCACTCAAAATAGCAAAAGGAGAAAAATAATATGCTTAATGAACTATATAACGACGTAGAGTACAAAACACTTCTCGAGCATATAGCCAATCAATACAAAGGACAAGCGGTGCTAAATAGACAACAAACGGCTAAAGTTCTTAGTGTTGGCACGTCGACTCTTGATTTGCGCATATCGTAGGACAAGGATATCCCTCACTATATTAAAATGGGCGGTGCAATGAATTCTCGTATGGCGTTTGCGATATCGTCAAATTTAAGCGAGTTTTTGTTGTTCTTGGCTACTACTAAATTTAAGCGGATTGAAACCGACCCAAAATAATAAAGCCTTACAAGCTAAACTAAATAAATTTAGCTTGTAAGCGGTTAAATTTAAAACGGATATTTGTGATTTCCCATGCCTTCGACGGTGATCCATTTTAGCTCGGTCATCTCCTCGATAGAAAAATGCCCGCCCTCGCGACCAAGCCCACTCATTTTTACTCCGCCGAAGGGAATATGCGCTTCATCTTGCAATGAAGGGCCGTTTACGTGTAGCATCCCCGTTTCTATTTCCTCGGCGCAGCGCAGATAGTCCGCGACATTTTGAGTGATGACGGTCGCGCTTAGTCCATAATCCGTACTATTAGCTAGTTCTATGGCCTCATCTAAATCTCGCGCTTTGATAATAGCCGCAACCGGCCCAAAAGCCTCGGTTGAAAAGATTTTCATATCAGTCGTAACGTCTGCAACGGTGGTCGGCATATAAAAGTTGTTTTTGCTCGTGCCGCCGGTTAGTATCCGCGCGCCTTTTTTCTTTGCGTCGAGAATTAAATCATCGATAAATTCGCATTGTTTACGCTCGATAAGCGGCCCGATAATAGTGTGCGCATCGGTCGGATCGCCGACTTGTAAAATTTTAACTTTTTCCGTAAATTTGGAAACGAAATCGTCATAAATTTTTTCATGCACTATGATGCGCGAGCCTGCCATACAAATTTGACCTTGGTGCATAAAGATACCGAAAAACGCGGTATTTACGGCATAGTTAATGTCCGCATCTTCGAGAACCAGAACGGGACTTTTTCCACCTAGCTCAAGGGTGCATTTTTTCATATTTTTCGCCGCGCTTTGAGCTATATGCCTACCGACCTGGGTCGATCCCGTAAATGTTATCATGGATATACGCTTATCTTCTTGAAATGTTTCGCCAAGCACCTCTTTTGAGCACGGAACGATATTTAGTACGCCGGCCGGCAAGCCGGCCTCCTGTAGGATTTCGCCGAATATTAGACCGCAAACGGGCGTGTTTGACGACGGTTTTAATACGAAACTATTGCCTGAGGCTATGGCAAAGGCAAATTTTTTACTGCTTAGTATCATCGGCGCATTAAACGGCGAAATGCCGGCGATCACTCCCCGCGGACGACGAACGGCATACGAAAAAACCCCATCGTCGTTTGAAACGAAAGTTTGACCGGTTACGCGTCTGGCTTCACCCGCCGCAACACGGAATATATCGCTAACGACGCTAATCTCAAAGTTGCATTTTGCGATCGTCGAGCCGCTTTCGCGCATCAATATATCCCTAATATCATCCGCCCTTCTTTCAAAAATTTCAGCCGCCCTTAAAAGCACGGCCTCTTTTTCGCGAGGAGCGGTTTTTGCCCAAAGCTTTTGCGCCTTATACGCGCTTGCGATGGCTAGCTCGATGTCCTCTTTGCTGGCCATGTGCACTTTGGCAAACACCGAACCGTCGGCGGGATTTATGCTGTCTACGATAGTACCGGCGCTTGAATTTACATGCTTGCCGTCTATATATAGTTTGTACTCTTTCACGATATTTTCCTTGCTAAATTTTAAAGTATGATTATATACTAGAAATTTTTACCGTATATTAAATTTGCTCAGTTTCCAGAAAGACCCTGCAGGCAAACCTCTCCGCCCAGCTCATCCGTGTCGTCGATGCAAAGTAGAAATCTAAATTTCATTTTAAAAACCTAGATTTTTAAGTCAAATTTAACTATGTGTGAAATAAAATTAACTTTTTATATTTTAATAATATAAACTTCGTTAAAAACGTATTTTACAAAATATATAATAAAAATTTCATTTCCAAAGAGCTATTAATGAAAAGGATTAGCCTGATCGCCTGCTGTGCTGCGATGGCTCTGCACGGCGAAGTATTTACGCTAGGGCAAGTCGAAGTCGTAGAAAGTGTAGGCGGCGTACAAAAAAGCGACACAAACACCGTAGTTTTAGACGAACAAAAGTTGCAACGAGACGAGATAAAGCGCCTCTCGGAAGTCGCTTATAGTACGCCGGGCGTCTATGTGGATAAAAAGGGTCCGCGCGCAGAGCAAAATTTCTACGTTCGCGGCTTTGACGCGCGCAGAGTGCCACTTTATATCGACGGTATTCCCGTTTATATCCCGTATGACGGCAACGCGGACTTTGGACGATTTACGACATTTGATCTAAGCCAAATCAACATCTCAAAGGGCTCTAGCTCCGTGCTCTACGGCTCAAACACTATGGGTGGAGCTATAAATTTGATCACCAAAAAACCGACGAAAGAGCTTGAGGGTAGTGTCAGCTACGGCTTTGAGACGGGTAGAAACGCCAAGACCTACGGCAACAACGTTGATTTCAGTATCGGCACCAAGCAAGAGCTATTTTACGTGCAAGCCGGCGGTAGCTATATGGAGGATGCGGGGCAGCAGATGTCTCACGGCTTTAAACCGGGCGTTACTCGCAACGAAGACGGCGGCAGACGCGATAACTCCGTGCAGCGCGATAAGAAATTTGATATAAAATTCGGCTTCACGCCAAACGAGACCGACGAATATGCGATCGCCTATATCAATCAAAAAGGCGAAAAAGAGCAGCCGTACTATACGGGCCGTTACGCCAGATACAACATGGCAAAACGCTTCTTGGAGTGGCCGAGATGGGATAAAGAAAGCATATATTGGCTATCTCATACGCAGTTTGAAAACAATCTATATATAAACACCAAAGCCTTTTACGACAAATTTGTAAACGACCTAAACGGCATCAAGCCCGCGATGTTTAACAGCCATTACCGTGATAAAGGCTATGGATTTGGCACAGAGATAGGCGGCGATATCGGCGATAGAGATACGCTAAAATTTTCAGTTAACTATAAATTTGACGAGCACAAAGAGCATGACGACGGCGAGCCTGTGCAGACGTATCAGGATAAAACCTACAGCTTTGCGCTAGAAAACACCTACAAATTTACCGATTTTACGCGGCTGATTTTAGGCGTGAGCTACGATACTAGAGATGCGATCAAAGCCCAAGAGTACGGCAAGATAATATCAAACAAAAACACGCTTTACGATTTTGAGGTCGCCAAACGTCACGCCTTTAACTACCAAGCCGCAATCAAACACAGCTTTGACGGCAACGACGAGTTTAGCGTTAGCTTTGCTAAAAAGACCTATTTTCCTAGTATGAAAGAACGCTACTCAAAACGCTTCGGCCGCAACGAGCCAAATCCATACCTAAAGCCTGAGGTCGCCAATCACTACGAAGTCGGCTATCAAAGAAGCTTCGGCGAGGCTTTGAGACTGGAGACGGCGCTATTTTACTCTAAGGTTAAAGACGCTATCGGCGAGCATAATATCATCATAGGCGGCAAAAAGCTAGCTCAAGCCATAAACGTCGATAAAGCCGAATACAAGGGCTTTGAGCTTGGCGCGACATATTTTGCGGGGCAAAATTTGGAGCTAGGCGGCAACTACACCTATATCAGCGCGAAATATAAAAGTGGCGCCGATAGTAGAGTTTACGACATACCTAAACACAAGGCTTTTGCTTACGTAGACTACAAGATCGTGCCTAAATTTAGCATTTACGCTTCGCAGTATATGATCTCGAGCCGATACTCAAACTCTTACGAAGTAACAAAACTTGCGGGCTTTGGCGCAACAAATGTCAAATTTATCTACAAACCTACCGAAAGCCTAAGCGTCGAGGCGGGTATATCAAATTTGTTTGATAAAAACTACGAGTATAGAGAAGGTTATCCGGAAGAGGAAAGGGTGTTTTTTGCGAATTTAAGATATAAATTCTAATGAGAATTTGCCAGGCGGATCGCTTTAAAAAGGGCGATTCCGCTTAAAATTTGACTCTATTTATATAATAAAATCTATTTTAAAATTTCTTTAGCTATACTTTACAAAATTATTCTAAAGGCGAAAAATGTTTAAAAAATTTATCCTCTTTTTCTTTGCGTTTTTGGGCTTTTGCTTTGCGATGACGCCTGGGCAGGTCAAAGACTACATCGCTCAAAACAGCGAAAACATAGGCCAGCTGCAAGGCACTCCGTCTAAAATTTACGCCAGCTCGCCGCCGCTTTTATATATGCTCTACGCGCTTGATCCCGCTAAAATCAGCGGCACGAATTTCGAATGGAACGACTACGAGCGGCTCTACGTCAAAAAAGAGGTGCAAGAGCAGCCCGTCGTGGGCGGCTTTTTCGGCCAGGGTAAAATTCCAAACGTCGAGATGCTGCTGCGCCTAAACCCCGAGCTCATCCTCGTAAACGCAAGCTCGCGCAACACTAAAAAGATGAGCGAGGTTTTCGGCTCTATCAAAAAGCCGATGTTATATCTGAGCACGGTGCAGCTCGAGGACTACTTGGATGGGTTTGAAATTTTAGGCGAAGTAACGGGTAAACAGGAGCGCGCCGCACGTCTCATAAACTATGCGAAAGAGTCGCTAAATTTAACCGCGCAGATCGAAGAATACATCAGGAAAAATAATCTGCAAAAGGTGAAAATTTACTACGCGCAGGGCAGCAACGGGCTAGCCACCGAGTGTGAGGGCTCATGGCACGCGACGCTCATCGAGCGAGCCGGCGCGCAAAACGTGCATAAATGTAGCGAGGATCCAAACGCCAAATCCTTCGGTTGCGTAAAGATCAGCTTCGAGCAGCTCGTAAAATACGATCCCGACGTCATTCTCATCTACGAAAAGGAGCTGTTTGATAAAATTTACGGCGATCCGAAGTGGCAGCTACTGGGCGCGGTGAAAAACAAAAAAGCCTACTACATCCCGCGCGAGCCCTTTTCGTGGTTTGACCGCCCGCCTTCATTTATGAGGTTTTTGGGGCTAAAATGGCTGGTAAATTTAATCTACCCCGAAGCGTTTGAATTCGATATGGTTTCCGAAACGCGCGAGCAAATTTATAAAATTTTAGGGCGGGGTGCCGAGTGAGTAAAGAAAAATGAGCAAAAGGGCGTTTGCGTTTTTAGCCCTGCTACTAGCGCTTTGCGTTGCGGGCTCGCTGCTGCTTGGCAAATACGGCTTTAGCGCGGGCGATTACGCACGCTACGTCACGGCACTGCTGCGAGGCGAAAGCTTAAAAGATTTCGAGGTCATGCACACGCTCCTGCTCGAGATCCGCCTGCCGCGCATACTTGCCTGCGTGCTCATCGGCGCGAGCCTCGCGATCAGCGGCGCGGCGTATCAGGCGATGTTTGTTAACCCGCTCGTTAGCCCCTCGATACTAGGCGTTCTAAGCGGCGCGGGTTTTGGCGCTGCGGTCGGGATGTTTTTCAAATTTAACGAATATCTCATCCAGCTTAGCACCTTTAGCTTCGGCTTTCTTGCCGTAGCCGTGGCGCTGGGCGTCTCGGCGCTGTATTCGCGTAGCGGTAGCGTCATCGTGCTGGTTCTTGGCGGCGTCATCAGCGGCTCGCTCTTTACCTCGCTGCTCTCGGTGCTAAAATACGCCGCAGACCCGAACGACGCGCTCCCGGCGATCACCTATTTTTTGATGGGAAGCCTGGGCTTTGCGTCTAAGAGCTTTATTCAAATTTCGATCCTGCCGATGTGCGCGGGCATTTTACTGCTGGCGCTTAGCGGCAAATACCTAAACGCGCTGAGCCTTGGCGAAGAGGAGGCAAAGAGCCTGGGCGTAAACACGACGCGGGTTAAAATTTTCATCATCCTAGTCGCGACCTTCGTTAGCGCGCTTAGCGTGACGATTGCAGGCATCATCGGCTGGATCGGGCTTATCGTGCCGCACATCGCGCGCTTTATCTTCGGCGCCGACAACCGCGCGGTTTTAGCTAGCTCGGCGATGATCGGCGCGATATTTCTGCTCTTTTGCGACAGCTTCTCGCGGCTCATTTTTACCTTTGAGATCCCCATCGGCATCGTCACCTCGCTGTTTGGCATCCCAATGTTTATCATCGTGCTGCGCCGCGCCAAGAGGAGCTTTTGATGCGAGAAAATTTGATAGAAGTGCGAAATTTGCGCTTTGCCTACCAGGGCAAGCCCGTGCTAAAGGGCATCAGCTTTGACGTCGCGACGGGCGATACGCTAAGTATCCTAGGCGCCAACGGCAGCGGCAAAAGCACCCTGCTTCGCATAATGATCGGATTTTTAAAATTTGAAGGCGAGGTGCTAATCGGCGGCAAAAGCGTGCGCGACTACGGCAAAAAGGGGCTCGCCTCGCTCGTCGCCTACGTGCCGCAGACGCACGCGCCGTCCTATGACTACAGCGTCTTTGACGTTGCGCTGATAGGCGCACTGTGCAGGATGCCGCTGTTTTCCAGCTTTAGCGCAGCGGATAAAAAGCTAGCCGAACAGGCGCTGGAAAAGATGGGTATCGCGCATCTAAAAAACGCGCCCTACACAAAGGTCAGCGGCGGCGAGCGGCAGCTGGCGTACATCGCACGCACGCTGGTTCAGGGCGCGAAAGTGATCTTTATGGACGAGCCGACTAACGGGCTGGATTTTGGCAATCAAATTAGGCTGCTCGAGATGATAAAGGCGCTAGGCGACGAGGGCTATACCTTCGTGCAGACGACGCACTACCCACGCCACGCGAAGTTTGTTTCAAATTTGACGCTATTTATAAAAGACGGCGAAATTTTAGCCTTCGGGCGCAGCGAGCAGCTCATAAACGCCGAAAATATCGATAAAATCTACGGCATAAACTACGAAAGATACGAGGATAGATTATGATTTTACCTTCAAACTACGACGAGATCGACTTTGACGCGCTTTATAAGGCGCAAAAGGCAAGAAGCTCGTTTGGCAAAAAATTTGCCGAGGACTGGGACAAAAAGGCGCCCAGCTTCAACGAGGGTGTGATGAAAAGCGCCTACGCGCGAGAATTTATAGATAAGGTTGATTTTACGGGCGTTTCTACGTTGCTTGACTTTGCGTGCGGAGCGGGCGCGCTAAGCGTGCTGGCAGCCAAAAAAGTAGATCAAATTTACGGCTACGACTTTTCGCCGAGGATGCTAGAGTTTGCCTGCGAAAATGCTCAAATTTACGGCGCGAAAAATGTTAAATTTGCACAAAAAGCCTTCGAGGACGACTGGTCGGACGTGCCTGAGTGCGACGTGGTTTTGGCCTCGCGCTGTCTTGAGGTGGACGATCTAAAAGCTGCGCTTAGCAAGCTTCTTTCGAAGACCAAAAAATCGCTTTACATCACGTTTAAGGTGGGCGGCAGCTTCGTGGACGGGGATATTTTGGACGCGATAGGACGCGAAGTGGAGCAAAAGCCCGATTTCGTCTATCTTTTAAACATCTTGTTTCAAATGGGCTATCTGCCGAGCCTGAGCTACATCAAAGCCCGGTGTCATGCGGGTCCTGCTTCGAGTGCTGAGGAACTCATCCAAAAGACGCGTTGGGGGCTTGGCGGCGAGCTAAGCGAAGCTGAGGAGGCGCGGCTGGCGGAGTATTTTAACGGCGGCAAATACAAACCAAGGCAAGAATTTATGCACTGGGCATTCGTGCGAGTGGATAAGGCAAATAGAGCCTAAATTTAAAGCATATGTCTAAACTTGCTCATAAATTTGAGCAAGTTTAGTGCTCTTTATGCTCCTGCCACCTTTGCTCCTCAAGGTCGATGTGATACAAAAAGGTCCTGATGATCTCTTCGTCGATTTTTGGGTCTTTGTTTAGCTCGAGAAGTGCCTTTCGCTGCTCATTTAGGATCTCAAAATAGGTTTGCCTGACCTCGTCGCTGATCTCGAAATTTTCATTTGAAAGCTCGAAATTCCAAACTTCTTTGAGTTTCTGAAACAAGAAATTCTCCTCATTGCAAAATTTCTCGCTTTGAAATTTAAGCGAAACCTCGGCGATCGCCTTTTTTATCTTGATTCTGGCTAGCTCGTTTGGCATGTGGTCGTTAAAGTCTGGAAATTTGACACTTTTTATAAGTAGTGGCAGAGTTAGTCCTTGAACTACGAGCGTTAGCAAGATAACGACAAAGGTGATAAACAAGATGAGATCTCTATGCGGAAACGGCTCGCTACCAGCCATAGCGGGGATAGAGAGTGCCGCAGCTAGTGAGACTACGCCTCTCATGCCCGCCCAGCCGACGATAAACGGCGTCGCTTTGCCTGGATTGCGATCATCCGCCACGCTGATAAAGCGCTTCATAAACATCGTGATATAAACGGCTCCGTATGATGCCATGAGACGAATGACGATGAGCACGGCAGTCACCAAAACGCCGTAAGATAGCGCGTCAAGCAGCGATACGCCACTATGCTTTAGCCCGTCTAAAATTTGAGGTAGATCAAGGCCGATCATGGTAAAGGCAAGGCCGTTTAGCAAGAAGATAAAGTTGTTCCAAACGGGCACAGCGTGGATCATTGTTGAAGCGGTGAGAATTTCGTTTCGTTTTGTCGAGAGGTAAAGTCCGCCGCAAACCACCGCCAAAACGCCGCTCGCGCCAAGCTCCTCAGCCAAAATATACATGACATAAGGCGTCGTGATCGTCATGATCGTATCGCTGTTCTCATCGGTTGGCAAGATCCTATGCAAAAAGTAGGCTACTAATGCCACCACAAGACCGACCAAAACACCGCCAGCCACCATCCAGACAAAGCTCGCAGCCGCCTTGTACCAGATAAACTGCCCAGTCGTCACGGCCACTGCGGCAAAGCGAAAGATGATGAGCGATGATGCGTCGTTTAAAAGGCTCTCACCTTCTAAAATAGCGCTGATCCTGCGCGGTGCTTTGACAAATTTAAGGATCGCAGCCGTACTCACCGCATCTGGTGGTGAGACGATGGCGCCAAGCATGAAGCCAAGGGCGAGCGAGAAGCCAGGGATCACTAAATTTGCTATCACGGCAACAGCTGCTGCGCTGATAAAAACGACGATAAATGCAAAACTTCCAATCACTCGGCGCCATTTATAGAGCTCTTTTATCGAGTTTGCCCATGCGGCCTCGTAAAGAAGCGGCGGTAAAAAGATGATGAAAATAAGCTCTGGATCGATCCTAATGGTGGGTAAATTTGGCACAAAACTAATGGCAAGACCGCCCAAAACTAAAAGCACCGGATAGGCTACTTTTAGGCTGTTTGAGATCATCACTAAAGCGATAATGATAGCTAGCAAAGCCAAAAATAGCAGTAAGTGTTCAATCATCTTTTTCCTTTAAATTTATTTTTTGTTGATGCCTAGGCTATCTTTTATGCCAAAGCTATCAATCAGGCATCTTTTGACCAAATTTGCGATAGATTTTCTTGAAATTTGGGCATTTTCATTTTTAAACTTCTCCCCCTTTTGCCCAGCTCGTGACCTCGTAGTCTATCTCGTTGGCACTACTAAACCACTGCGGACGTATCAGCGTGTAATCAAGAGCCTAGTTTTCTATGATCTTGGCTGAGTCTATGTAGGGGCTTGGAGCGCGCCTATAACGTAGCCGCCAAGGCTTCCGCTAGCGTCTAAGGATAAAATTTTCATACCTATCCTCAGCACTAAGTGAATTTAATAGATTTAAAAAATGGCGGGGAGAGATTCTAACTCTCGGCGAGTTGCCCCGCACATGCATTTCAGGCGTGCTCCTTAAACCGCTCGGACATCTACCTAGGTTTGGGGCGAAATTATATCTTGATTTGCTTAATGTTTAGCTTTTATAGCTTTAGTCCCAAGATAACGGCATATTTGTACTCATTATTCATCGGGCAATGCTAGGCGGCTTGCCCCATTTTTCAAAGCCAAATTTCAAAAACAGCCCGAGACTTGCTCTGCTTTGGCAAAAAAATTGCCGAGCATTGGGACAAAAAGGTGCCCAGCTTCAACGATGGCTTGTTAAAACTAGCTACGCGAATGAATTTATAATCAAGGTTGATTGTAAAGCGGCAAATATAAACCGAGGCAAGAGTTTATGCACTGGGCGTTCGTGCGAGTGGATAAAAATAGTTGAATTTGGTTTTTTACTTAAGTGATATAAATTCGGATCAAATTTAAATGAAAGCAAATCAAGCTAGCGAGCGGCCATAATCCGCTCGCTATTTAAAAGAATTAAGCACCAATGATGAT
>CALCKS010000273.1 GCA_937965895.1 uncultured Campylobacter sp. | reverse complement strand
GTGCCGCCGCTACCGCTAAACGAGGAGCAGACCAAAAAAGTCTGCGAGCTTTTAAGGCTTGAAAGCGCGCACGAGAGGGAGTATCTAGGCTTACTTTCAGGACGCGTGCCAGCGATGGAGCCTGGCGGCGAAGGCGAAGCGATTATCGCCGCAAGGCTAGATGAAAATCAAAAGATAGTAAAGCGGCTCGTAAATTTACTCGCAAATCGCGTAAATCCGGGCGTAGACGACGCGGCGAAGGTAAAGGCGGAGTTTTTAAACGAGATTATAAATCACGGGCTTGAGATAAGCGGCCTTGATAAAATCGCCGCCGTAAATTTGCTGCGGCCGATGCTTGGCGGATACAGCGTCATCGTGCTGATTGAGAGCCTAAAAAACGCCGACGAGGCCGTAGCGCAGGCTGCCTGTAACGTGCTAAAAGAGACGATTTTCGTGCATGATTATTTTAACGACATGGCAGAGCTTGCAAAAAGCAATAAATTTGCGCTAGAAGTTCTGCGCTCGTGGGCGGAGGCTGAGTGGTTTAGTGCGCGCGAGAGCCTGCCTAGGCGTATTAGAGCGGTCGTATTTAAGGTCGCCGGCGAAACCAATACCGACGATCTAAGCCCTGCCAGCGAGGCCTACACGCGCTCGGATATCCCGCTGCACGCAAATGCGATGCTAGTTAAGCGTCAGCCAGGCAGCCTAGAAACGATCAATGAGCTAAAAAAAAGCGGGCTCGAGGTCGTCTACGCGGGCGACGTCGTGGGTACGGGCAGTAGCCGAAAGAGCGGCATAAACTCGATCCAGTGGCACCTCGGGCGCGAGATAGAGGGCGTGCCGAATAAAAAAACGGGCGGCATCGTGATAGGCACGGCGATCGCGCCGATATTTTTCAACACCGCCGAGGATAGCGGCGCGCTACCGATCGTAGCTGACGCGAGCGCGCTAGAAATGGGCGACGTCGTCGATATCTATCCGTACGCGGGAGAGATTTTTCGCGTCGGGCGGGTAAAATTGTGCGCCGAGGGTAAATTTGACGGAGTTCAAATTTACGGCGAAAACGGCAGTAAATTTACAAACGGCGACGAAAATTTAGACGCAAACGTCGAGCCTAGCGGCAAACTCGTCGCTCGTTTTACGCTTGCGCCAAACACGATATTTGACGAGATCAGGGCGGGCGGACGCATACCGCTCATCATCGGCCGCTCGCTTTGCGGCAAGGCTAGGGCGGCGCTAAATTTGGGCGCAGAGGATATATTTGCAAAGCCCGCGCAGCCGCAAACGGACGAGAGCGAGGGCTACACGCTAGCCCAAAAGATCGTCGGCAAGGCCTGCGGCGTGCGGGGGGTTAGGGCAGGGCAGTACTGCGAACCGGCGACTCTCACCGTAGGCTCGCAGGATACCACCGGACCGATGACGCGCGACGAGATCAAAGAGCTAGCAAGCCTCGGATTTTCAGCCGATTTTGTGCTGCAGAGCTTTTGCCACACGGCGGCCTATCCAAAGCCTAGCGACCTTGAAACGCAAAGGACGCTGCCTAAATTTATGAGTTCTCGCGGCGGAGTGAGTCTGAGGCCCGGCGACGGCGTCATACACTCGTGGCTAAACCGTATGGTACTGCCAGATACCGTGGGCACTGGCGGAGACTCTCATACGCGGTTTCCTATCGGCGTGAGCTTCCCTGCGGGTAGCGGACTGGTGGCGTTTGCGGCGGTGTCCGGGGCTATGCCGCTAAATATGCCGGAGTCCGTGCTCGTGCGATTTAGTGGGCGACTGCAAAAGGGCGTAACGCTGCGCGATCTGGTAAACGCGATCGCCTACTACGCTATCAAGCGCGGGCTACTCACGGTCGAAAAGAAGGGCAAGAAAAACGTATTTGCGGGTAAAATTTTAGAAATCGAGGGGCTGGAAAATCTAAAAGTTGAGCAGGCATTTGAGCTAAGCGACGCCTCGGCCGAGCGCTCTGCGGCGGCCTGCGCGGTAAATTTGAGCGAGCAGAGCGTCTGCGAATACGTCCGCTCAAACGTCGCTCTCATCGAGGCTATGATAGAGGCGGGGTATGAGAGTAGGGCTAGCCTGGAGCGCCGTGCGGCGAAAATGCGCGAGTGGCTAGCGGCGCCGGAGTTGCTGCGAGCCGACAAAAACGTGCGCTACGCCGAGGTGATCGAGATAAATTTAGATGAGATAACCGAGCCCATCCTAGCCTGCCCGAACGACCCCGACGACGTCGCGACTCTAAGCGAAATTTTGGCTAGTAGCTCGCGCCCGCATAAGATCGACGAAGTATTTGTGGGTAGCTGTATGACCAATATCGGTCACTACCGAGCGCTAGGCGAGGCTCTGCGTGGGCTCGGCACGCTGCCCACTCGCCTTTGGATCGCGCCGCCTACCAAGATGGATCAGGCGCTGCTAGAAAAGGAGGGCTACTACGATATCTTTCGCGCGGTAGGCGCTCGCACGGAGGTGCCCGGCTGCTCGCTTTGTATGGGTAACCAAGCCCGTGTAAACGACGGCGCGACCGTGTTTTCGACTTCGACGAGAAATTTCGATAACCGCATGGGCATGGGCGCGCGCGTGTATCTTGGTAGCGCCGAGCTAGCGGCAGTTTGCGCCGTGTTAGGTAGGCTGCCGAGTGCCTCAGAATACATGAATATCGTACCCCAAAAGCTTGCGGGCAAAGAGGCGCAAATTTATAGGTATCTAAATTTTAACGAGATAGAAAATTTTAAAATTTAGTTTTTCGGCGCGGCGGCGTATTTTTTATGGACGGATACGCCGCTATAGATAGTTTAGCGACGGATGTGTCATATTTTGATGTTTACGCGCCTAAGTTCTCTTTGCGAAGATGATTTTACTCACGGCGACCATGCCGAGTTCGTCGGTATGGCCAAATTTTGCTTCACTCTAAATAAATACGTAAGTCTCTAGACAGGGTAGAAGCGCTAAATTCGTACTTGCCTATCTCGTAAAATGCACTTAAATTTTACTCTTTTTTCGCATATTTTGCCCTCTCTTTTGCGCGCTAAATTTCATTTAAATTCAACTACTTTTTTATTTTAAAAATGTAAAATCTCGTTTAAAAACTTAAGGTTAAAAATGACTGCACTCCTCGTCGCCGAATACATCGGCATCGCCTCGGCAGCCACGAGCGGATTTATCTTCGCGGTTAAGCGCGACTGCGACTGGCTGGGTATTTTTATCGCCGCGCTTCTAACCGCGCTTGGAGGCGGGTTTATGCGCGACGCTATCGTCTCGCGCCCGCCGTATTCGTTTACGCACTATGCTCCGTGCATCATCGTGATGGTGATGCTCTTTCTCTCGGCGTTTTTGCGCCTGCACAAGCGAAGCGATATCGAGAAAAAATTTCTTTTCGTCACCACCGATGCCGTGGATCTGGTGAGCTTTTCTATCGTCGGGGCGATCGTGGCGCTACAGTTTGGTTATAACGTCTTTGGCGTCGTGCTACTCGCACTTTGCAACGGCGTGGGCGGAGGCATGATACGCGACATGCTGTTTAATGAAGTGCCGTGGTGTCTTAAAACCGGGCTTTACGCGACGGTTAGCATTGTCGTGGGGCTGATTTATTTTGCGATGAATTACGCGGGATTTACGAGCGTATTTTGGGTGATGGGGCTTTTTGCGTTTGGCGTCGTTTTTAGGCTTGCGGCGTATTATCTAGGCTGGCATCTGCCGACATTGCAGAAGTGAAATCGCTTTATTTTGACGAGGCGTTATTGGATTTATGTTTTGCTTGCACGAAAGCGAGCCGCGGGGCTAAATTTAATGCGTCTGCGCCCCGAGCCGCCGCACAATTCTATAATTTTGCTTTTGGAAATGCGGGTACGTCTACGAAGTTAACCGTGTGGTAGCCGGGAGGAGTCACTTCTGTCGGAAACGCTTTTTTTAAAAGACCTCTTAAAATATCGCACCTTCTGTCCTCTCCGTCATTCATCATGCCGCCTATATGTCCTACGTTTCCCGTTGCTACGGAGATACCAGGTCTTGCCGGATGCTCGGACGTAAAAGGAATGTCGTCTATATTAGAGGCGGCTATGTATACGCACAGGTTGCCGCTACCCATGCTTGCTTTTTTGAATGTATAGGTACTGCACCGCCATCCGCCCACGAAGCCAGAACACTACTTGAATTTGTAAGCCAACCTCTCGGAAACATCTGATACGTATCCTCTACGATTTTTATACCGATACTTGACGTCATATCTACGGGGCCGTAGAAATTAGAAATGGCAGGATGGGTTTTTAAATTTAATGTTAGTATTACCTGTAGCGTTTACGTGATTTATTACGTCGTTTATAGTGGATTTGATCTGCGTAGCCATCGCGACCGCCCACGCATCGTCCCTGCTGGCTTGCAGTCTAGGTATGGCTACGGCGACTATGATACCTATTATGACGATGACGAATATTAGCTAAATCATCGTAAATGCACGAGTAAAATTCATTGTCTCCGATCTTGCGCAATTCATTCTAATCTTTCTCAAAAAGCCGTTTTGTTTCATGTTTCTCCTTTTTTAGTCTAAAATTTTCGGGATTATATCTAAAAGTAAAGTTAATTACAAGTAAAAATATTAGAAATAGATATATAACAACTATTTTTTAACGATTAAGATAAAAAAGTGATTTGAAAATATGATAACTTATGCTAATCGGTATTCAATTTTAAAATTTAAATTTTGTAACTAACCAGTGTTGTAGATTTGGTCGGCGACACCTAGATGAGCGATGATGAAGTAGATACTTGTTGGCAGATGGCGGATGATTTTTGCGAGCAGCGCAGTGAAAATAAAATTTTAAGACATTCGGACAATATCCAAGGCGGTATGGAGCTAGAGTGCGAGCTTGTGACAAACAGCTTTTATTGCGGCGACGATGAGGATTATAGCGGGCCGGAGTTTGAAAAATTGCGGCAAAATATCGGCGAGTGGACGCTACCACTACAAATCGGAAGTAACGACGAAAACGAGATGATGTGGTGCGATTACGGTAAAATTTATCTGTGGATCAGAAAAAGCGATCTACGCGAGAAGAAGTTTGATAAAAGCTGGCTAGTGCTGCAGTGCGATTAAATTTGCGGCCTTATAGGATCAAATTTGAGGATTGCTATGCTAAATCGGCACGAACTAAAAACACTCAAATTTGGCTTTCGTTTGCTGGATAAAAAGACAGAGTCGACGATGGTTGTTAAAATTTAGTAAATCAGAGTCAAATTTAAAAGCTTAATCCGCTTTTTGCAGTATCGCCGCGGCGATAGCAAAGCCTCCGTCGTGACTGATGGTAATTTGTGCGTCTTTTAGGTTAAAGTTTTTGATGATTTTTTCTGAGAGCTTTACTTTTGGGGCGTTTTTCTCGTCTTTATAAATTTGAGCGTCAAAGAAGGAAAACTCAGCCGAGATCCCGCAGCCAAGAGCCTTACTGATAGCCTCTTTAGCTGCGAAAAATCCAGCTATCGTAGCGTCCGTTTTTGCGATACTTATCTCTTCATCGTTTAAAAAATATCTCAAAAAATCCTCGCCTCGCCGCTCTTTAAGCCTTGAGATACGCGAGATCGCTACGATATCTATGCCGATCATTGCACCACAAAGTCGGTAAAGTAGATATTTTTTATATGACCGTCGGCCAAAACTTCGTTTAGGCGGTCGACTATCTCGTCTTTTAGGCGGTTTTTACCCTTTTGGGTGCTTACCTCTTCGTACGTTTTAGATGAGAGCGTAGAAACGACGATATCTCTTATTAGCGGCTTTTTCTTATCGATTTCAGGTGTTAACGTATCGGCGCTAAGCTCTAGATCAACTTTCGTTTTTAGGTATCTCGAGCCGCTTTCGCTAAGCAAATTTACGATAAACTGATCTAGCGGATAAACGGGCCCCATATTTATATAGTCGTTTGAGCGCTTGCCTGCGGTATTTTTAGGCGTTGAAGCTTGAACCTGCTCGGTTTGCGCCTGCACTGCTTGCGCTTGCGCGGTATCTTCGCTATTTCCCATTAGTAAAAACGCTAGCAATCCGCCGACTACCAAAAGAAGCAACAAAATAACGATGATGATGACGAGAACCAGCCCGTTTCCCTTTTTGCTTTGATTTTCCAAAATGTCTTCAGCCATTCATTCTCCTTAAAATTTTAGCTATAATTATATCTTAAATTTTTGAAAAATGAGAAAACAATGGTACATAAAACAAATGCCGCGAGGTTTCTAGACAGCAAACATATACCCTACGAGCTAGTCGAATACGAAGTGGACGAAAGTGATCTGAGCGCCGTTCACGTGGCCGCCGTTTGCGGCGAGCAAATAGAAAAAATCTACAAAACCATCGTCTGCGAATGCGAACCAAAAGGCTACGTCGTAGCGTGCATACAGGGCGATTTGAGCTTAAATTTAAAGGCTCTAGCTAGACTAAGCGGACATAAAAAATGCGAACTTTTAAATTTAAGAGAGCTTGAAAAAGTGACGGGCTATATCAGGGGCGGCTGCTCGCCCATAGCGATGAAAAAGGCGTTTGAGACGTTTTTTGACGAGAGGATTTTAAAGCAAGACTACGTCTACGTAAGCGCCGGTGTGCGCGGAAAACAGATAAAAATCGCGCCTCAAAGCTTGATAGAAGCTGTCAACGCAAAGCTTGGAGACGTCGCCGTTTAGTAAAATTTAACCCAAAAATGCTAAAATACGAGCGTCTTAAAATAAAATAAATTTAAAAAGGTAAAATTTTGATAGATGAAATTTTTAGAGAGTACGATATACGCGGCGTTTACGAGCGCGATCTAAACGAAACGAGCGTTAAAGCGATCGGGTTAAATTTAGGCCGAGAAATGCTACGCCGAGGCGCAAAAAACGTTAGCGTGGGGTATGATGCCAGGCTAAGCGCGGGCGAGATTTTTGGTTGGTTAGTTAGCGGGCTAAATTTGGCTGGGATCAAAGTCTATGATATCGGCTTGTTACCGACTCCGGTTGGCTATTTTAGCGTGTTTTCAGACAAATTTGACGCAAACATAATGATAACCGGTTCTCACAATCCAAAAGAGTACAACGGCTTTAAAATCACGATTTTTAAAGATAGCTATTTTGGTGAGGATTTGCAAAAGTTAAAAACCGCCGTACTAGCGGACATCGCGGCAAAAACGCAAATCCCCGATGATTTGAGAGCCGAGAAATTCGACATCGCGACGCCTTATAAAAATTTTCTTATAGGGCAGTTTGCACATCTAAAAGCCTTACCGCTTAAAATCGTCATCGACTGCGCAAACGGCGCGGTCGGAGCGGTACTGCCCGAAATTTGCGAGGCGTTAAATTTAGACGCTCAAATTTTATACCCCGAGCCAGACGGCAACTTCCCAAACCATCACCCAGATCCAAGCGAGGAGAAAAACTTAACCGATCTAAAATCTGCGCTAGAAGGCGAATTTGACATAGGATTTGGCTTTGACGGCGACGGCGACCGTATCGCGGTTCTGACCAAAAAACGCAACATAAAAGGCGATGAGCTAGCATATCTATATAGCCTCGCGATGAAAAATCCGCGCGTGCTGGGCGAGGTCAAATGCTCGCAAAATATGTACGACGAGATCGACGCGCACGGCGGCAAAAGCTTCATGGGCAAGACCGGCCACAGCAACATCAAAAAGGCGATGAAAGAGCTAAATATCGACATGGCGGCCGAGGTGAGCGGGCATATTTTCTTTAAGGAGCGGTATTTCGGCTTTGACGATGCGACGTATGCGATGTTTCGCGCGCTAGAGCTTGTGGCTAAAGGTTTTAATCTAGACGGTGAGCTAGATAAACTGCCGAAAGTCTTTAGTACCGACGAGATAAAAATAAAAACGACCGACGCGCAAAAATTTAAGCTGGTTGCAAAGCTAAAAGAGTTTTTGGTTGAAATTTACAAAAATGGCGACGCGCAAAATTTGCTAGCAGGCCTAGGTAAAATAGCCGAAATCATCGACATAGACGGAGTTAGAGTAAGATTTGAGGACGGCAGCTGGGCGCTAGTACGAGCCTCAAATACGACGCCGGTTATCGTCACGAGATTTGAGACCAAGGATGAAAATTTACTGGCGCGGCTTCAAGAAACATTTTTAAATTTGGTCGAAAATTTAAAGCAAAAGGCGTAAAAAATGACAAACGTTATACTTTGCGGAGGTTCGGGCACGAGGCTTTGGCCGTTATCGCGAACGCTAATGCCAAAGCAATTCATTAGGCTTTTTAACGGAAAATCGCTCTTTGACCTTACGCTTAGACGCAACGTGCACGCGCAAAAAACGATCATCGTTTGCAACGAGGCGCACTACTTTTTGGCGCTTGACGAATGCGGAAATAAAAAAATAGATAAATTTATTCTTGAGCCATTTGGTAAAAACACCGCCGCGGCGATTACTTTTGCAGCGCTTTGCTGCGATGAGGACGAAATTTTGCTCGTCACTCCGAGCGATCATTTGATCGAGGAGGAGGCCGAATACAAAAAGGCTCTTTTGATCGCGCAAAGCTATGCAAATCAGGGCTTTTTGGTGACGTTTGGTATAAAACCTAACGAACCAAACACGGGCTACGGCTACATCAAGGCCGATAAAAACGGCGACGTAGAGCGATTTATCGAAAAGCCAAATTTTGAAACCGCGACGAAATTTATAAAAGAGGGCGGCTATTATTTTAACAGCGGTATGTTTTGCTTTAAAGCGGGCGTCTTTTTGGGCGAGATGAAAAAATATGCGCCAAGTATCGTAAAGGACGTTGCGGCGGCGATAGAAGGCTCGGCAAACGAGCCTTGCCTGCTAAAAATAAGTCCGAATTTTATGGATAAGATCGAAGATATCAGTATCGACTACGCTCTAATGCAAAAAAGCTTAAATATCAAAATGGTACCTCTTGATGCTGGTTGGAGTGATATGGGCAGCTTTGACGAGCTGAGTAAAAAGATAAAAAACGAGGGCGAGTCGTTGCAAATCGGCGCGAGCGAAAATTTCATCCTAACTAAAAAACCGACCGCACTAGTAGACGTGCAAAATTTGCTCGTAGTAGACACCAAAGACGCGCTTTTGATCGCTAAAAAAGGTAGCTCGCAAAAGGTAAAAGAGGTTTATAAGCACTTTTCAAATTCATTGCCTGAAATTTGCGAAACGCACACGAGCGTGTACCGTCCGTGGGGTAGCTACGAGGTGCTAGGCGAGGGCAGCGGCTACAAAATGAAAAAGATAGTGGTTAAACCCGGTAAAAGGTTGAGCTTGCAAAAGCACTTTAAGCGAAATGAGCACTGGGTCGTCGTAGAGGGCGAGGCGCTAGTAACCATAGATGACAGTGAGATGCAGATAAAACGAAACGAGTCTATATATATAAAAAAAGGACAGACCCACCGTCTGGAAAACACTACAAACTCCGATCTCATCGTCATAGAAGTACAAACGGGCGAGTATCTGGGCGAGGATGATATCGTGCGCATCAGCGACGACTACGATAGAAAGTAGCGGCGGCGCGGATGAAAAAAACTCTGGTTTGCGACTGGCTAGAAACCTATGCCGGAGCTGAGCGTTGCGTGCAGAGCTTTATGGATATTTGGGACGATTTTGAGGTTTTTTGCCTTGTTGATTACCTTAAATTCGACGATAGACAAAAGATTTTAAATGGCAAATTCGCTCGAACCAGTTTTATTCAAAATTTACCGTTTGCAAAGAGCAAATTTAGGAGCTATCTGCCGCTTTTTCCGCTAGCGATAGAGCAGTTTGATCTGAGCGAATTTGACGTCGTGCTGTCTAGTTCGCACGCCGTAGCAAAGGGCGCTTTGACGCATTCAAACCAGCTTCATATAAGTTATATCCACACTCCGATGCGCTATGCTTGGGATATGTATTTTGACTATTTACGCCAAAACGGACTAGAACGCGGGCTAAAAGCGGCGCTAGCTAGATATTTTTTACATAAAATTCGCCTGTGGGATATCGCCGCGGCAAACAGAGCCGACGTTTACGTCGCAAATTCAAATTTTATTGCGCGCCGTATACGTAAAATCTACGGCAAAGACGCCGCCGTGATCTATCCGCCTGTCGATACTGCAAATTTTAAATTAAACGAAAATAAAGAGGACTTTTACGTCACGGTTTCAAGGATGGTGCCTTATAAAAAGATCGATTTAATCGTGCGCGCCTTTAACGAAAGCGGCAAAAAGCTAGTCGTAGTGGGTGACGGCGAGCAGATGAATGAAATCAAAAATATCGCTAAAAGCAATGTTGAAATTTTAGGTTTTCAAAGCGCACGTGAGACTTCGGAGCTGATGGGTAAGGCAAAAGCCTTCGTCTTTGCTGCTGTGGAGGATTTTGGTATAGCGCCCGTGGAAGCTCAGGCCTGCGGGACTCCAGTCATCTGCCTGGGTAAGGGCGGTGCGAAAGAGAGCGTGATAGACGGCGTCACGGGCGTTTATTTTAGCGAGCAAAGCGAAACTAGCCTAAACGAAGCGGTGGTAAAATTTGAAAAAATAAGAGACAAATTTGATCCGCAAGCGATCAGGCAAAATGCGCTAAAATTTTCAAAAGAGCGCTTTGAGCGAGAGATAAAGGGGCTCGTGGAGAGTAGTTACGAGAGATTTTTAGAGGGCGGGCTATGAGGTTGCGCTCTAAAATTTTGCTAAAAGCCGTGATCGATTACGTCATCGTTGTCGCTACTGCGCCGATTTGGCTTACGGTCGTCGCCGTCATAGCAGCAGTCATAAAGATAAACGAGCCCGGTGAGAGCATCTTTTTTAAACAAAAGCGAATAGGGCGTTTTGGCAAGCCATTTAGCTGCTATAAATTTAGATCTATGCATAAAAATTGGCGTAAAATTTTAGACGATTATCTTGCGCAAAATCCCGCAGAGGCTGAGCATTTTGCCAAATTTCACAAATACGAATTTGATCCGCGCATAACAAAAGTCGGCGGATTTATCAGGCGTACTTCGCTTGATGAGCTACCGCAGCTTTTTAACGTCCTTAGGCTTGAGATGAGTTTGGTCGGACCGCGTCCGTATATGTTTTACGAAAAAAGGCAAATCGGCAAAAACTTAGGCAAGATAACAAGGGTCAGGCCGGGGCTTACGGGGCTTTGGCAGGTGAGCGGCAGGAATGAAATTTCATTTGACGAGCGTGTGAAAATGGAGTGTGCATACGTTGATAATCTTTCGATTTTTAGGGATTTTTTGATACTTTTTCGTACGATTTTCGTGGTTTTAAAATAAATTTAATTCGCGATATTTTCGTACTTTTCTTAAAAATTTCGATACAAATTTTATTGCTTTTTAAATCTTATTTTATTTATTTTTTTCTCTATGAAATAAAAATTTACGAATCCAAACACGACCGAACCGACCGTTACAAATGCCAAATTTACATTACCCAGCAAAAGCTGGCTGAGCCAAATAAAAAGAAAATGGCTGATAAAAATCGCATATGAAAGCGAGCCTGCGATATCGTTAAATTTAAGCTTAAATTTAAACCTCTCATGCGCTAGTACGACCGCAGCTCCGACTAGATAGCCGGTCGCCGTCTCTGCGCCAAAAGCGCTAAATTCGCGCGAGTAAAAAAGATAGCCTGCCAGCGCCGCTACCGCCGCGTAAAAAACGGCGAGCTTACCAAGCTCTTTTTGATAGATCAAAAATCCCGTATAAAACATAAAAAATACGCCGCAAACAAGCCTGTATCCGTAAATGTCGGCGTTTATAAAGCCCAAATTTGCCGCTGCATAAACGCCTAGCGAACCGGTAGCTAGCGCGTAGCCTAGCCGTCTAAATTTGATCGCAAGTACGAGCAGGGCGTAGGCCTGAAGCTCCGCTCCTAGCGACCATGCGGGAGGTATGATGAAATTTAGCCCCACGGGCGCGTCTATGACGGAAACATCAAGCCAAAAAAAGTAGTTTAGTGGCGCGATAAGCGCATTTAGGAGCAAGTTTTTTGCATTAAAATGCGGCTGCAGATACGACGTCGCGCAAAAAAATAGCACCGTCAGCGCAAACGCAAAGAAAAACGCGGGATAAATGCGTAAAAATCTATCTTTTATAAAGTAGCTTATTTGTGCGTTTTTCGGTGCGATTTTGATAAAGACCTTTGACGTGACGAGTCCTGCTAGGATATAAAAAATCACGACTGCAAAGACGCCGATGTTTTTGCCCGTCAGTCCTATACCAACGTGCGATAGTAGCACGAAATACGCTAAGATAAACCTAATATAACCAAACATTTTGTTCCTAGTTTTTGTTTTTTACGGCATTTTTGCGGCTATGCCTAGCTGAATTTTTCGGCGCGATTTTTTCGCAAATTTCGCCGCTTTGCTCTTTTGGGCCGCGACCGTCGTAACCTGCTAAAAACGGCGCCTTTTGCCGAGCTTTATTGCGCAAAGGCGATTGTAGCTTTTTTTAGCCGGCTAGCTAGTAAAATTTACCGCACGTATCTGCATTTTTGCCAAGTCTGCATAAAATTTAAACGCCGAGTCTGCGCTTTTGCGTTTTGATTTTACCGTAAATTTGAGCATTTTAGGCTTTTGTACCTGATTTAAATTTTGAAGCAAATTTAAAGTCGCGGCAAATTTAAAAATCTCCGCCGTCGCCGAATTTAACGCCAACGTCTAAAATTTTACAAACGAGGTTTAAGATTTCTAAATTTACCTCGCTCGCGTATTCGTCGATAACCTTAAAAATTTCTTGCCTAACGTCCAAATCGCCGTCCGCATGAGCCTTTGCATAGGTCTCCTCGGCGATTTTAGCTAGCGTAAAAGTATCGATATCTCTTTGTCTCATCGCTGTTTTTAGCGATTTTGAGAGTTTCCATTTTAGATTTTCCATATTTTTCCTTTTGCGTTTTTGCGGCGCGGGTCTTTGCGGCTAAATTTTACATCCACTCCAAAACCTGCGTGATGTCGCCGGCAACGAAGCATTTTAGCCCCTGCGCGTCAAGCGGCTTAGACGGCACTATCGCGTTTTTAAATTTCTGCGTTTTGGCTTCTTTTAGGCGCTGATCGAGGTTAAATATCTCGCGAATCTCGCCGTTTAAGCTAAGCTCGCCCATAAATACACTCTCCTTGCTGATCGGACGATTTTTAAAGCTGGAGATGATCGCTGCGACTACGGCTAGATCGGCCGCCGTTTCGCTGATCTTGACCCCGCCACTCACGTTTATAAATACATCGTAGTGGCCCAGCGGTATTTCGAGCTTACGCTCAAGCAGCGCTAGCAGCATATCTAAGCGGTTTTTCTCGTAGCCTGTGGAGCTGCGCTTAGGATACGCGCTCTCGCACACGAGCGCCTGGATCTCGACGCTAAGCGCGCGCGAGCCCTCCATGGTGATCGTGATCGCCGAGCCGCTAGTAGCCTTGCCTCGCGTGAAAAATTTGCCCGCGACGTCATTGGCACTGATTAGCCCGTTTTCGCTCATCTCGAAAATCCCCACTTCGCTAGTCGAGCCGAATCGGTTTTTAAATCCTCGCAACATACGCAGCTCGCGGCTGGAGTCCCCCTCAAAATATAGCACCACGTCCACCATGTGCTCCAAGATACGCGGCCCCGCGATCGAGCCGTCTTTCGTGATATGGCCGATGATAAAGACGCAGATGTTTTTGTTTTTGGCTAGGCGCATAAGCTCGAAGGTGATCTCGCGCACCTGCGATACGGAGCCGGGTGCCGAGGAGATTTTTTCGCTGTAGAGCGTCTGAATCGAGTCGATGACAAGGATTTTATACTCGTTTTTGCGCACTTCGGCTAGGATGTTTTCGAGTAAAATTTCCGTGAGTAAAAACAGCCCGTCTTTTACTGCGTCTAGGCGCTGGGCGCGCATTTTGATTTGGCTCGCGCTCTCTTCGCCGCTTGCATAGAGCGTCTTTTTGCCTTGGGCGGCGAAATTTGACGCGATTTTTAGCAGCAAGGTGCTCTTGCCGATGCCGGGGCTTCCGCCGATCAGCACCAGCGAGCCCTCCACGACGCCGCCGCCAAGAACTAAGTCTAGTTCGCTATTTTGCGTGCTGATGCGCGTGACTTTTTCGATCTCGACCTCGCTGATTTGCTTTGCGAGGCTAGGTTTTGCGGTGCTTTTAGAGATCTCTTTTAGCGTTTCGATCTGCTGCGCATTTAGTTCTAAAAAGCTATCCCAAGCCCCGCACTGAGGGCATTTGCCGACCCATTTACTCTGCTGATTACCGCAGGCTTGACACTCAAATACTGTTTTAGTTTTTGCCATTTTTTTCCTTTGCGCGATTATACTTTAAAATGTTTAAATTTTACTCCGGCTACGCGGCTAAATTTCAAATCGAAACACGCATGCGCGAAAAATGAGCAAATTTAACTCAAATCAACGGAAATTCAACTTTATCTAAATACAATTTGTCAAATTTAAAACTAAAATGGAGCGAAAATGAAACAAAAGCTTAGCAAAAATCAGTTTTTAGTCATCTCGCTCACGCTTTTTGCCATGTTTTTCGGCGCGGGGAACTTCATCTTTCCGCCGAATTTGGGGCGAGAGGCTGGGCAGAATTTTTACGTTGCAATCATGTTTTTTTGCGCCACGGCGGTGCTTTTGCCGGTGCTTGGCGTAGCAGCCATCGCTAGAGCAAAGGGGCTTCAAAGCCTAGTGCGCCGTATAGACCCCGTGTTTGCGGTACTTTTTACCGCGCTTTTATACCTTACGATCGGGCCGCTTTTTGCGATACCTCGTGCGGCAAATATGCCCTTTGATATCGCCTTTAAGCCGTTTATCGCAGCTGAAAATTTGCAAATTTGGCTGTTTTTCTACTCAGCGGCGTATTTTGCATTAAATTATTACGTCTGTATGAATCCGTCAAAACTAGTCGATCTACTCGGCAAATACCTAACTCCGCTGCTTTTGGCACTTATTTTGTTGCTTTTTGGGGCTGGATTTTTGTTCCCGATTGGCGAGTTCGTCGCTCCTAGCGGAGATTATGCGCAGCGCGCAGCGGCTAAGGGCTTTGTAGAAGGCTATCAGACGATGGATGCGCTAGCTTCACTGGCGTTTGGTATCATCGTGATAAACGCTATCAGAACCGTGGGCGTAAAAGACGAGCGTCACCTGGTTTCATCGACGATAAAGGCGGGCATGACGGCGGGCGTGATTTTGATGGCGATTTACTTGATGCTGGGCTACCTTGGTGCGACGTCTGCGGAGCTGTTTAAGGACGCGCCGGAGATAAACGGAGCTGAGTTGCTATCTCGCATTAGCGGTCATTATTTCGGCAAGGCGGGCGTTTTGGTGCTGGGTTCGGCGTTTTTCCTAGCTTGTATCACGACGACGCTTGGACTCATCAGCTCTGCTAGCGAATACTTCGAGGAGCTAACGGGCGGACGAGTCAAATACAAAATTTGGGTCGCGGCGTGGTGTTTGATCGGCTTTGGCGTGGCGAATTTTGGCCTCACGACCATCATCAAGGGCTCTATCCCGGTGCTCATCGCCATCTATCCGATCGCCATCATGCTCATCATCCTTTCGCTCATCAACCCGCTGATTGACTCGAGCAAGCTCGTCTACCGCACCTGCGTCTACGTCTGCGTGGTCGTCGGCACGATAAACGGCCTTGATATCGCGGGCGTCTCCGTACCGCTAGTGACCGATCTCGTCAAAAAGCTGCCGTTTTACGACTCGATGCTGGGCTGGATCGTGCCTAGCGCAGTCGCGTTTGCGGTGACTTATATACTGCATCTCGTGCTAGAAAAAAGAGAAAATACTTTTTAACCGCTTGCGACAAAGCGCCGAGCTCGTAAGAGTTCGGCGCGCCGTCAAATTCCCCGTGCGTCTAAATTTACCCAGCCGTCAAATTCCCCGTGCGT
>CALCKS010000272.1 GCA_937965895.1 uncultured Campylobacter sp. | reverse complement strand
ATAAATCAAGTCAAGGAGTAGAGATGAAACTTGTAACCTACGAGACCGAGATCGAACGACAAAACGTCGCCCTGCTCGTAAAAGCCATCGCGAAAGAGATCGCGCAAGAGTTAAAAGGGGATATAAACGAGATGCTAAAAAGGCTAAACGCCGAACAAAAATATCCGCCTACTATAAAAGGCGACATAGAAGCGGCGAAGTTTATAAGTAAAATCGAGGGCGCAAATCTAACCGCCAATGCCTTGCGAGGGCGCATAAATCGGGGCTGGTATAAACAAGGATTGCATTTTAGGCAAATTTCGGATAAATTTAGGGCGTGGGATCGCGACGCTTTGCTTAACTACCAAAGGACGAAAGATGAATGAAGTTAGGCTATACGCGCGCAAAAGAGTTCTTTACCTTGACTATGTCGAAAACGGCAGGCGAATACGAAAGAGCCTAAAAATAGAAGCCACGAAAGCAAACGAGGCTTATGCAATTAGAAATATCATACCCGAATACGAGCGCAAACTAAAAAACCGCATAAGCACTACGGAGAATTTTAAACTTAGCGAATTTATCCAAAAGGTACTTAAAGACGCTTTATCAAACAAAAAACTTAGCACTTATATGGCCTACAAAACACACTCGGAGCGATTTCTAGAAGCCATGGGCGATAAAAGCGTAGGCGAGTATAAAGTTATGGACATCGAACGATACTGCGACATTGTAGGCGGTGCAGCGTTTAGCTCGAAACTCGCCCCGATCTCTTTGGCATTCGACGTTGCGATGCGCTACGAGTTGATACTGCGTAACCCCGTCAAGCTGGCTAAAAAACCCAAGTCAAAACCGATAATTAAAGAACCTTTTAGCTACGGTGTTATGCGCCAAATTTTAGACGCCGCGCAAGGCGAGTTAAAGACGTTGCTTTACATTGCGTTCTATACTGGAGCTAGGGCGGGCGAGGTTTTGGCTTTGCGTCCGTGTGATATAAACGAAACGCACGTTTTTATTACGCGCACGATGCTTAGAAGCGGAGTGTTTAACAGCCCTAAAAACGGGAAAGCTAGGCAGGTTATCTTACTCGATCCGTTAAAAAGATACTTAAGCGGTCTAAATTTCGAGATAAAAGACCATCAAAAGCCGATTATCAGCCTATGCTACGCCACGCTAAGCGCGCAGTTTAAAAAGCTACAAAAAGAACTGGGATTAAGCCCCCAATCTTTGCACGTGACGCGCCACACATTCGCAAGTATGCTTATGAACGCGCAGATTCGCCCGATGCTCGTGCAAAATCTACTAGGGCATCAAGACTTGTCTATGACGGCTCATTATTCGCACTTTATGGAAAACGAGCTAGATAAAAACAATCTTGAATTGGTCTTTAACGTTTCATAAACAAAACGCCAACTGTCACACTTCTTGGCACACGTATTTTACGGAGTGTCTAAAATACGAGCTTTGCAAGCACTTTTTATTTAAATTTGGCTTA
>CALCKS010000271.1 GCA_937965895.1 uncultured Campylobacter sp. | reverse complement strand
AGTCTAAGATAGAAGAGATCCTAAACAAAATAAGCAAACTAAAGCCCGCCGACAAGGTAAAAATCACATACCACGACGGGCAGGGCTACGTGAGCACCGAGGGGCTAGTCTCAAACGTAAATTTGATGGATAAAAGCCTAACGGTGGTAAAAACGAGAGTTAAATTTGATGATATTTACGCGGTTGAGGTTGTTTCGTAAGTCGGGATTTTGGTTGTTTTGTGGCACGCGAGACGCAACGGACGGCACACAAAACGCTTAAATTTGCTAGCTTTAAAGGCGTTTAAATTTTACTTTGCCTGCACTTTTCTTGACGGCTAAAATCTAAGAAACTGCAAGTAAATCCGCCACATCAGTTTAGAATTTGTGTAGTTTGGTGCGTAGGGTATAAATTTACGAAGCAAACCTGTCTGAATCAATGTTTTTTAAATTTCTCCATATCTAGCTAAATATAAATTTAATCTTAAGTGAAATAAAAAAAGGAAGAGGGTAATAAGCTCACTATTACCCTCTTTGCACTCTTTTGATTTTAAATTTTTAAATCATATCGATGCAAGTCATCGAAGCTGGAGTAATATAAATGCGGCGTTGGTTTTTTTTTGATTTTTTGGCATTGCTTAACGGTGCTACTATTTTTAGTCTTAAGATGTGGCAAGTCGTTACTTTTAAGATATTCAAAATATTCCTGAGGGATGCCGTCAAATGCTTTCAATATATGCATTTGTGTTCTTATAGCGCTACTCTGAGAATATATAAGCTCCGAATTAGACTTGTTGTTTCGCAACATTAAATTAGTTATATTTGGTAATTGCTCTCGTTTATTGCTCATAAAATTTGAGTCGCTTGAAGTATGTCTTAGTACCGAAGCAATATCTGGCATAAATTCGCTAACACCTTTACAAGCGTCGTACTCGCGAATTATCTGAGCGAAATTCCCCCTCAAACGATGAGCGCTAACATCTTTACTATTTACAACCTTGTCTATTGCCCTATTAACCCTATGCTCCAAAGCATTTTTAGTTTTACAAATACGCTTTATATTGTCTATCCAGTCATAACTGGCTAAGTCGTGAATATTTTTATGAAGGACCATTTCGTCTTCTGAGGTATTTCCGAATTTTTGTTTAGCAGTTTTGACTCTAATAAGCTTTATGCCATTCTTCTCAAAAAAGCTATCTTTATCTAGTCTCATAAACTCTTCCATACGAAGTCCGGTATGTAAAATAAATCTTATATAATCAAGTAGTTCTTTTTCTATCTTGTATTTTCCTGAAAAAATCTTTATAAATTCATCATCCTTAAAATTCCTCTTTTTATTATATTTATTTACTCTATACCTCATAAGCATATTTTTAAAAAATGGATTTTTATTAATTATTCCCCTATACTCCAAGTACTCAAAGAATTTAGACAGATAACCGATTGTATTATTGGATCTATCCTTGCTACTTTGGTTGGAAATATACTTTTGAAAACCTTTAGCATCTTCATATTTCACGTCCACAAGACTAATTCCATTCTCATCCAAAAATTTTTTTAGTCTACTGATTGCAAGCCTATATTCTTTTATTGTAGACTTTGTACAATTCTGCATATCCCTCTTATCTTCCAAATATTCCTCCAATAATTCCATAATGTTTTTATCTGGCGCATTATTCCTTAACTGCTCATAGCTATTTTTACTTTTAGATTTTTTTAATGCATAGCTACCGATAGCCTTTGCGATACGATTCGAAATAAATTCTCCGCAAACCAAAACACCGCCTTTCGTAAATTTTATCGTTTCTTTTTCTGGATAAGAATTTGCCCCGTCGGTATACAAATTTGACAGTTTGTGATCTATGATTTCGTCTATCTCTTTTTGGAATCTTAAAAAGCCCTTATTTTTGTTATTTTTGGTAAAATCATCCGCCAAAGATCGGTATTTTTCGATATCGCTTTTAGGAATACTTTCACAATATTTACTTACAAGCACCCCCGAGGCCTTAAGCCATTTTTCTCTAGAAGCTCCCTTGACCCTACCGATCTGCTTAAAACAACTTTTTATATCGTCAGACAACTTTTTAGGCTCGCACATATAATGCCGTTTAATAGCACCATGATCAAGCTCATCGTATTTGCTTACTTCGAATAGTTTCCTTACGTTTAGTTCCACTTATTATCCTTTTCTTGAAATATAAGCGAAAGTTTATAAGTCATCCTTCAGAAGCTTTTGAATGTCGTTAAATAGCTATTTTGGTGTTTTTTGTTCCTTTAAAAATTTAAATATATCCAAACCTTTCATCACTTTTTGCTTAACTTTGAGCGATATGTCTTTTGCATAAGTATCGGTCGCCAAGTCGGTGGAATGCCCCAGGAGAATGGATGTGATGTCTGCGATTCCGTTCTCCAAGCAATAATCCTTTACGGCTTTGGCAAAATTTCCTCTAAGTCGGTGGAATGATACGTTTGCTTCGGGTATGGTTTTATGAATATGCTTATTTAGTCGCTTGCTAAAATAGTCACAATTGCCTCTGTCTACTTTTATCTCTTCAAGCCATTTCATATCGCTAAGATAATCTATATCTTGATGTATTGGTATTTGTCTGTATTTAACGGCTCCTCCTTTTTGCTTTGCGGTTTTTACGTTGATAAATTTTACGCCCTCTTGTTCGTCTATGCTAGTACTGTCTAGTTGCCAAATTTCATTTAACCGTAGGCCGGTATAGAGAGCAAACATCATATAGTTTCGTAAATCAAGCCTATCTGTATCAAATACCAACCCAAGCTCGCCCATAGTAAAGTTGTCTTTAGGAGATTTTTCTTCGGCCGTAATCTTAAATGAAGTTAAGGTTTTAAAAGGATTGCTAGCGACTTCGTTGATTCTTATAGCATATTCAAACAATCTTTTAGAGTATGATATATAATTGTTTACGGTTTTTTTATGAAGTTTTTGGATTTTTAATAGATGACTTTGAAAATTCTCGGCGCTACTATAGTTAAGTTGCGACATATCTTTATTTTTAAAGAACTCGTCTAAAATTTTGCCCGTCTTTACGTAATAGCCCTTCGTCTTATCGCTTGACTTTAGTTTTTCGCATTCGGTTTGTATGTAGCGTTTGGCTATTTTTTCAAACGATAGATGCCGCTTAGGCTTTTGCGTGTCTTTTTGTATGATAGAGGGAGTTTCTAGAGCAGGGGTGCTTTGTTCTTGATACAATGTCACGTTATAAAACTCGGCGACGGCAGATTGAAAAAGACTTTTGTATTCGCAGATATCTAAAAATAGCTTATTGGCCTTTATGAAAGAATCCGCATCCTCTTTCGATCTTCTTTGATTTCTTATTAATAAGGCTAGAGAAGCAGGCTTTCTCGCAATTCTTTGCATTAGCGTCAAATTTACCTTGGCCTTTATTTTACTTGCAAGTGTGCGAGCTTCACTCTCGTCGTCGGTAAAAAGACAATATCTGACGGTGGTTTTTCTACCGTCTTTCATAGCCGTATCGAAATAATAAAAATTAGGTCTGTTTGAAATTTTCGTGATTAACTTAGAAAGCATGTCTTGCCCCCAAGTCTTGAAAAATTTCTATCACAAATTGCCGAATTTGCTATCACAAGCGAAAAATGTCCGAAATTTGGTACAGTAAATTTGTATTTTTTATGAGCGTAAACATCAGTAAATACGTGATTTGCAAAGAAATTTGAATATCTCGTGGCGGACAGAGAGGGATTTGAACCCTCGAGCCCCGGTTAGAAGCTGCACCCTTAGCAGGGGTGTGGTTTCGGCCACTCACCCATCTGTCCACAAAAAAGAAACTGCATTATAATTAAATACCGCTGATATCTTGCTTAAATTTGTATTTTCGCACCTCTTGCTCTTGCGCGGAAACAGTAGCGTAAAATTTAATCAAATTTAAACGACTCGCCGCGGGTCAAATTTAAAAATTTAATCCTTCCAAAGCCACCATTTTAGCTTGGCTTTGTCGGGGTGCGGAGTATTTGCATAGTAGCAAACCATGCGGTAAACGTAGAGGATACATCTGTCACTGCCGCGCCCGAGCGCCTTTGTGCGTTCAAACATTTCGTGGGGATCCGCACCCTTTAACGAAGCGATATCCTCGTAGCCGAGCGCCAGTAGATCCGCCTCGGTCGCCTCGCCGACATAGGGTATTTTCCTAAAATCGCTCAAATTTACCTCAAATTTCTTTTAAATTCCGCCAAGCTCGCCGCTTTGAGTGAAATTTAAAATTTCATTTGCGTGTTACGAAGCTCGCTAAATTTTATCTCACTACCACGCTCAGTCGCCGCCCAAGCCGTCCTTGCGCGATGAGTTAATTAAAATTCTCGCGTGAAAACCATGCTTAAAATGATTTCGCATCAAATTTCACGCAAGCGCGGGCGTTAAATTTGATCCAAAATCCGCTCGCAGATTTCGCGCGGGTTTTGTGCCTGGTATATCGGGCGACCGACCACGATAAAATTAGCCCCCGCCTCGCGCGCAACGCCCAGATCCGCCACTCGCTTTTGATCTACTGCGCTCTCGCCAAACGGCCTTACGCCAGGGCAGAGCGTGATAAAATTTTCGCTCGTAGCGTCCTTTATCAGGCGGCTCTCGAACGCCGAGCAGACCATGCCGTCAAGCCCCGCTTCGTAGCTCATCACGCTAAATTTTCGCACGGCATCGCTTAAATTTTGCTCGTAAACCGCGTTAAATTCGGTCTCGTCAAAGCTAGTTAGCGCAGAGACCGCGAGCACCAACGGACGCGAAGCTAGCCTATCTAGTCGCTCCAACACCGTCACCATCGCGCGAGTGCCGCTGCTTGCATGTACATTTATCATATCGACGCCGATTTTAGCGATCTCCTCGGCGGCGTCCGCCATCGTGTTTGGGATGTCGTAGAGCTTTAGATCGAGAAAAATTTTAAAATTTCCGAGCTTTTTTAGCTCCCCCACAAAGCCCGCACCGTCGCGCAAATAGGCTCGCAAACCCACTTTGAGCCAAATTTTATCGGCCAAACCGGCAAGCTCACTCGCTAGCTGCAAACACTCCCGTTTCGAGCCCAGATCAAGCGCGACGCAGAGCTTCACAGATCAGCCTTTAGCGCGTCTAGCACACCGTTTATAAATTTCGGCGCCGAGTCGCCGCCCAGCTCTTTGCCAAGCTCGATGCCCTCGTTTATGATAACGGCCTTATCGGTCGGGGTAAATTTCATCTCGTACGCCCCCAGCCTAAGCACGGCGCGCTCGATACTGCCGATCTCGTTTATCTTCCACTCTTTTAGGCGCGCGTTTAGTAGCCCGTCAAGCTCATCCGCGTGCTCCAAAATGCCGTGAAAAAGCGATAGTGCAAGGCTTCGCTGATCGTTTCTTATCTTTTTTTCTTCTAAAAATTCCTCGACGAATTCCTCGCCGCAGCTACCCATTTCGCGCGCGTATAGTAGCGAAACGACGGCCTGCCTGACCTGATGACGAGTCGCCATTTTACGC
>CALCKS010000270.1 GCA_937965895.1 uncultured Campylobacter sp. | reverse complement strand
AGACGAAAAATATCGTGCCGATAAAGCCCGTAAGTACGCCCAGAGGCACCTCGCTAACGCTGATCGTACGCGCTAGCGTATCGACAAATAGCAAAAATATCGCGCCCATAAATATGCTCGCAGGCAGGCTACGGACGTTGTTTGCGCCAACCAGCATACGCGCAAGGTGCGGCATCAGTAGCCCCACCCACGCCACGATACCGCTCACGCAGACGCTGCATGCCGTTAGCAGCGTCGCACAAACGATGATAACGCCGCGCTCAAGCGTCACGTTTACGCCCAGCCTCGCCGCGCTCTCGTCGCCCAGAGATAGCAGGTTTATCCTCCAGCTCATAGCCACGAGTAGCACCGCGCAGGCTATCATCACAGGCGCGATAAATTTAAGATTATCCGCGTCGATCTTGGCTAGGCTACCTAGCTGCCAGTAGACGATGTCGGGTAGCTTGGTCTCTGGGTCGGCGACGTATTTTAAAAAGCCGATCACCGAGGCCATCAGACCGCTAATAATAATACCTGAAAGAACTAACATCAGCGTGCTAGATCGCCCTATTAGACGCGGTATAGATAGCGTCATACCTACGGCCGCGAGCCCGCAGACGAAGGCTAACGCCTGCACCCAAAAAAGCGATAAATCAAACATGATCGCAAGCGCGGCACCTACGCAAGCTCCGGCTGAAACGCCCAGTAGATCGGGGCTAACTAGCTGGTTGCGAAAGACGCCCTGATACGCCGCTCCGCTGATACTGAGCGCAGCTCCGACGAGGACGGCTGCGATGATGCGCGGTATGCGGATGTTTTCGACGACGTTTTGGATATTTGCCGCGGCGTCCGTCGGCACTCCAAAAAAGCTACCGATCACGCTAAGCACGTCGCCTGGCGCCACGTAAAACCTGCCGACGCCAAGCGCGACTACGCCGCAAACGAGGGTCAGCGCGGCCAGCAAAATCAGCGTAAATTTAAAACTAATATTTTTCATCTTTCTCCTAAAATAAAATCTGCGTCCGCGGTAGCGCCGCGTGAAAAATCGCTCGGCTCAAGGGTCAAATTTGCCGTTTTGGCTCGCTTTGGCAGCCTTTGAGGTATATTCGTCCGTTGCGGCGGAGCTTCGCTAAATCTTTTTGTTTTTGCGTTTTTATGGCTCTAGAGCCGCCTAAGCCTTTATCTCGCGTTTGCGTCACCACTTTAGTCGTCGCAAGCTCGGCTCACAACCTGCGACCAAGAACCCGCCCGAACCGCCAAACAGCTTGCCGTTTGCAGTCAAATTTGACTGCGCATTTTTGTTTCTACGACTCGGTCGTTAGCGGTAAATTTGAGCCTAGCGACGCGTTATCAAATTTAAATTTGACGTTTTTGCAAATTACCGTCGCTTTTTAAAATTTGACCGCAAGCTTCCGCTGCGTCAAATTTCGGCTATTTTACGACGCGGTCTATCCACCTAAAAAGCTCGTCCAGATCATAGTCGCCGCCGTGACCTTGACCCCAAGGAGCAGCGAAATCAACCGTCTTGCCCGCATTTTGTAGCCCTAACGCCAAGATAAGCGGCACCGCTAGAGCCGTATCGGAGTCGGCCGCACCGTGCCTGATGCGGTAAAATTTAGCCGCGTTTTTGTTACCTAGATAGTTCATCGCGTTTGCCATTTTTATGATTTTAGCGTCTGCGATCTCGCCGCCGCCGCGTTTGGCGCTAAATTCGGTAAAGTGCTTCGCCGCCGCGTCCGCATCGCCGAAAAAGTCGTTTTCTGGATTTTCGAGCTTCAATCCGTCAAAGGCCGGCACGGCTTTGGCGCGCGGCATAGATAGGACGTAATCGTCAAATTTAAAATCATATCCGAGCGTGCAGCCCTGCGTCTCAAGCGTGAAAAACTCGGGCTTTAGCAGGCTTTTGTCGTGGCTTTTTGCGGCGGCGTAGGAGTCTGCGAGCGTCTTTTTGACATACTCTTTAAAGCTGCCCTCGCCGCTAGGCTCAAGCGTGAGCGCGCGGCCTTT
>CALCKS010000269.1 GCA_937965895.1 uncultured Campylobacter sp. | reverse complement strand
ATCGTGCGTTTATACCTATCCTTGCCGTTTTCCTCAACTTCTACAACTTTGCCGGCTATCAAATTTGCCAAAAACTGCTTCGACTTTTTGCCGTAGGGCTGTTTGAGCTCGGGCGCGTCAATGCCATAGAACCTGACTTTGATTTGCTTGCGTTGTTGGGTGAGTATGGTTATCGTGTCGCCGTCTGAAATTTTAATAACTTTGGCAGGGTAGGCTAGAAGTGAGAGGTAGCAAAGTATGATTATTGCAATACGCAATTATGGCTTCCCATTAAGAAATAACTTGATGAATACAAAAATGGCACCAATGATTGCAAATAACAATTTTAAGAATTCTATTGAATTGCTCCAAATTTTAATAAAAAATTGCTTTGGAATATAACTATACAGCATATCATACAACGATACACTTACGAACCACATAAAGCAAAAAAGTATAAAATAGGATAAGATCAAAAACCAAATCCTTACACAAGTACTTTTTAGCAATCCTTCAAGAAATTCAACGAAGCTCTTTTTTGCGTGCAAAATCACTTCGTCTATGCTTTTATGCGCATCTTTTTCAATTTCTTTTCTTGTTTTGTCTTCCTTAGAAACATCTTGCGCTAGTTCTTTGGCTTTCTTGATCTCTTCATCTGTCGTTATATGGACTTTGATTTTAGGCTCATTGACACTAGCTATTTTTTTGAGCTTTTCTAGCTCTTTCTGAAAATTATTATAATCGCCTACTGTCAATTATATAAGCCCCAAATTCATAAGCCTAATAGATGCTGCAGCTCTTGATACGCCCATTATCCCCGCAAAATTATCAACATCATTTAATTTTTTCCATAATGCTATGCTTCTATCTCTTGGCATAAGCAAAGCAGCTGCAAAGTTATCAGCTTCAAATTCCCTATGATCATAAGTGGTTTTATTCCTATAATCGATAAATGCGCCTTTATTGTCTTTTTGGTGTAAAAGGATATGCCCTATCTCATGAGCTATCGTAAATCTTTGCCTACCTACTAGATCGTCTTTGTTGATGTATATTTTTTTTTCGTCATCTCCGTTTGATATGACCATACCTGAAACATCATCTTTGAAAGATGCTTTTACGACAGAGTATCCTAGCTCGTTTGCTATAAAAACCACGTCTATTAATGAATTTTGCGTTTGCTGGAAGTTGGCAAGCGTCAAATCTGCCATAGCTTCTAGTTGCTGAATGCTATATCTAACATCGCTCATCTCAACTCCTTTATAAAGTTTATCTTAAATGGAACTTAAAAATTTATTACCCAATTATAACAAAAAATATAATACTTTTCAAGCCATTTTTTAAGTTTAATTTAATCTCTACCTTATCTCCTGACCCGAGCATAACCCCTTGTAAAATTTTGTAGTGGGGATTATTTAAAACCTCTTTGAATTTATGGAGTAGCTACCGACTACGCGG
>CALCKS010000268.1 GCA_937965895.1 uncultured Campylobacter sp. | reverse complement strand
TTTTTACCAAACCAACCCCGTTTAAAATTTAAGTTACTATTCTATCAAAGGCCGTGCCTTAAATTTAACTCTTGTGGAGGACGAAATGGATATTGAGGAGCTAAAAAAGCAAGTCAGTGATTTGCAAGCCGAAAAAGAAGCGATGAACGCTAAAAATAAGGAGCTTTTAGGCGAGGTAAAAAAGCTAAAAGCTAAAAATAGCGACGCGGTGGAAGCCGAGAAATACGCCGAGCTTGAAGCTAAATATGACGAGCTAAAAGCAGAGAACGACAAGCTCGCTAAGAAATACGATACCGATACGAAAAAGCTAAACGCCGATCTAGCTAATGCTAATGGCTCGCTAAATAAGTATCTAATCGACGCGGGGCTAAGCGATAATCTCGCAAAAGCGGGCGTAAAAGCGGAGTTTTTGGAGGCGGCTAAGGCGCTACTGCGCGGCAATGCGGCAAAATTTAAGTAAAGCAAGCGTGCGTTAAGCAAATGTTTTTGTAAATTTGGCACAAGTCGCAATAATTGACGATATAAAAAGCCTGCGAAGTTGTAGTAGCTAAGAAAAATTAGGGTGTTATGCTTATTTATGAGTGCTTGTAATTATTAGGCGCAAATTTAACAGAGTGACAAAAAGTAGAATATGCGAAGAAAGATAAGTCCATAAAATTATAAAATTTAGAGCATTTTAAAGTAGGTCGGCGAGCCGCGAACGACTCGCTCAAGGGTTAAATTTATCTAAAAAGCGACTTCACTATTCGTTTAATATCGAAAGCAGCTCTTTATTGTCCTTGGTTTTTAGCATCTTGGCGTATAAAAATTTGAGTGCCTCTACGTCGTCCATCGTCGCGATCGCCGAGCGGATAGCCCAGATCTTTTGCAGTTCGTCCGGTTTTTGCAGTAGTTCTTCTTTTCTGGTGCCTGATTTTAGTACGTTGATGGCCGGGTAAATGCGGCGGTCGGAGATGTTGCGATCTAGTACGATCTCGCTGTTGCCCGTGCCTTTAAACTCCTCAAAAATCACCTCGTCCATACGCGAGCCCGTGTCGATGAGTGCGGTAGCGATGATAGTGAGGCTGCCGCCGTGCTCGATATTTCGCGCAGCGCCGAAAAAGCGTTTCGGCTTGTGCAAGGCGTTTGCGTCCACGCCGCCCGTTAGCACCTTGCCGCTTGGCGGAGTTACGGTGTTATATGCGCGCGCTAGGCGGGTGATGCTATCAAGCAGGATGATGACGTCTTTGCCCATTTCTACGAGGCGTTTGGCTTTTTCGATGACGAGCTCGGCGACGCGCACGTGGTTCATCGCAGGAAGGTCAAACGTCGAGCTAAATACCTCACCCTTTACGCAGCGCTGCATGTCGGTGACCTCCTCGGGACGCTCGTCCACGAGTAGCACCATGAGATGCGACTCGGGGTGGTTGCGCGCGATGCCGTGGGCTAGCTCTTTCATGAGTTCGGTTTTACCGCTTCTTGGAGGGGCGACAATGAGGCCGCGCTGACCCTTGCCAAGAGGGGTAAAGAGATCGAGCACGCGGCCTGTTAGCTTCATCGGATCATACTCGAGGCGAAGTTTTTCCGTAGGGAAAAGCGGAGTTAGGTTGTCAAATAGCGGGCGCTCCTTAGCCTCGATTAGCGGCATATAGTTTAGCGCTTCAATTTTTAGCAGGGCGTAGTATTTTTCCTGATCTTTTGGTTCGCGTACTTGACCCGTCACGATGTCGCCCACGCGCAGGGCAAATTTGCGAATTTGAGAGTTTGAGACGTAGGCGTCGTTTGAGCTGTCGCTGAGGTTCGCGTCTACCGAGCGCAAAAAGCCGTAGCCCTCGCTCGTGATCTCTAAAATGCCCGTGAAAAGTATAAATCCGCCTTGTTTTGTTTGGGTTTTTAAGATCTCAAATATCAAATCTTGTCTGCGAAATTCGCGTGGATTCTCGACGCCTACGCTGTTTGCGATGGCGATAAGCTCCTCTAGACTAAGAGTTCTTAGCTCTTCGATTTTGTGTCCGTCGACGGGGATATGAGTGCGCGAGTTTTGGTGTTTTTTTGTGGTTTTTTGACTTTCCTGCACAGAATTTGCAGGCTGGGTCGCGTTATTTTCCATTGTGTCCTCTTTAAAATTACGGAATAATTTTGTAGATAAATTTAAGTTTCAAAAGAAGTTTTGAAAGTCGCATTTTATAAAATTTTGGCTTTGATGTCAAGAAGTGATATAATCTCGCCAAAAATGAAAAGGAATCTCAAAATGATGGATTTTAAAGACGGCAAGCGCGAAAAAACGATCATAAAAACCGCGCTTATCGGTATAATTACAAATTTTTTCTTAGCTGCGGCGAAAATTTTTATCGCCATGGTTTCAAACTCGGTCGCGCTGATATCAGACGCCGTAAATAATCTTAGCGATGCGGGCTCAAGTATTATCACGATATTTGGCTCAAAACTAGCTAGCAAAATGCCCGACGAAGACCACCCCTACGGCTACGGCAGGACCGAGTATATCGGCGGTCTCATCGTTTCGGTTATCGTGCTGATGCTTGGATTTCAGTTCTTAAAAACTTCGGTCGAAAACATCTTTGCGCCAGAGCCTACTAGTTTTACGATGCCGTTTTTGGCGTTTTTGTTTTGCGCGATATTCGTCAAATTTGCGCTCGGCTTTTACTACAAAAAGATCGGCAAACAGACCAAATCTATCTCGCTTAGAGCCGTCGGGCAGGAAGCTTTGGGCGATGCGATCATCTCGTGCGTGATTTTGGTTTCGGCTGGGCTTTCATACTTCGCCGACATCCAGATAGACGGCTACGCTGGCGCTTTGGCGTCGCTTTTTATTATCGTAAACGGCGTATTTTTGATAAAAGAAACTTTTGATAAAATCATCGGCCAGCGCGTCGAAAAAGAGATCAGCGACGAAATTTACGCCGCCGTAAATCGCTGCGAGATCGTGCGCGGCGCATACGATTTGATCCTTCACAACTACGGCGCGCAGCGATACGTGGGCTCGGTTAACGTCGAGATAGACGAGCATTTGCCCCTTAGCGAGGTTTCGCAGAGGCTAAACGAGCTTCAAATCGAAATCTATAAAATTTACAGGATATATCTGGTTTTTGGCGTTTATAGCGTGAATTTGGGGCAGGACGAGAGTCGCGCCTGCGTGGCAAATCTGCTCTCGCGCTTTAGCAGCGTGCGCGGATTTCACGCGTTTTTTATCGATACCAAGAAAAAGAGCGTGAGGTTTGACGTAGTGGTCGATTTTGCCGAGAAAAATCTAGGCGAACTGCGCGCCCAGATAGAGCGCGAGATCTCGCTAAGCTTTCCGGGGTATAAAATTTTCATCGTAATAGATAGGGAGTTTGCGTGAGATTTGGGGATAAATTTAGCTACTCAGCGTGGTCGGAGCGGACTTTTTTGAGCGCAAATTTGAGCGACGATTACGCTATAATCATAAAAATTTAAAGGATAAAAGCATGAACAAATTTATTTTCGCTTCGCTGGCTTATGCGCTCTGCTACGGTGCAGCGTTTGGCTTTGATTTAATAGGGTTTATTAAAGATACTATAGGTATCGAAAGCGGGGTTGCGGCGGGCTTTAGTAGGGATGACCGACGAGAGGTCGTCAAGGACGACATTTATAAACTAATGTGGCAAGACGGCGAGGAGATATATCAAGGTACTTACGACGAGGCGGTAAAATACTGCGAAAATTTAAATTTCGCGGGCTTTGAGGACTGGCGGCTGCCGACGATAAACGAGCTAATCAGTATAACTGACAAACGTAAATTTAAACCCGCTATAAATTCGGCTTTTAATAATACTAAATCTGATGGGTATTGGAGTTCTACCAAAAGCGCCAAAGACTCGTCTGGCATGTGGATCGTGTATTTCTGGGACGGTAGCGACGGCGACTGGGGTCACGTTTCTTTTAGTTTCTTTGTGCGGTGCGTTAAGCGGTATTGATTTTTGAAATTTCTAAAGGATAGATAGATGAAAAAAGTAGTTATTTTGGCATTATTTTGCGGATTATTAAACGCAAGTGCTTTAGATGTGACTTGCTATAGGGATAACGATAAAAACATAGTGATATGCAGCGAGGCTAAACTTGGTAAACTAATGTGGCAAGATGAGGCACAAAACTTCGTAGGCAACTGGAGGCAAGCCAATGAATACTGTAAGTTGGTAAATCTAGCAGGCTACGACGACTGGAGGCTACCTACTATAGATGAGCTAATAAGTATAACGGATAAAAATAAATTTAGACCCTCTATAAATTCGGCTTTTAAAAACACTAAATACGACTGGTATTGGAGCTCTACTGAAGGAGCTGATACCCCGTCCTTAGCATGGATCGTGGGTTTTATGGAGGGCAATGTTATACGGGATGGCATTTCTGTTCGCAACTTGGTGATCTGCGTGAGAAACGACTGATTTTTACTGACTATGCATCCCAAATCCGCTTTTTTTAATTAAATTTAAGGATGAAATTTGACGAGCCGAAATTTATTTAAACTTGCGACTCATAAATTTTGCGAGGCCAAAATTTATGAGCGTTAAAAATTTGCTCGTAAATTTGCCGGCGTTTTTAAGATGCGGGTTTTGGCTAAATTCGGTCAAATTTACGGCTACGTCTGTGCGCGAGCAAAATCTTTCAAATTTGCCGTCAAATTCGGGCGCAAGCGAAATCTGCGCCAAAGCTAGCAAAATCAAGCGAGGCTTTAGAAATTTTACGTATAATCTAAAATCTTAAAACGAAAGAAAAAAGTAACCGATGGGCAAATTTAAGTGCGCGCATTGCAGGGGCGAATTTGAGCGCGAGGCTCTGATAGAGCGCGGCGGGGAGCTGTTTTGCTGCGAGGGGTGCGCGGGAGTTTACGAGATACTTAACGCAAGCGGGCTGGGCGAATTTTACGAAAGGCTCGGCAAAACTACGCTAAATCCCGCCCTAAGCGCGAAAAACGCGGCGCAAAAGTCGCAGGAAGACCTCGCGGCTATTTATCAAAACTACGTCAAAAACGAGAACGGTTTTAACAAAATCTCGCTCATCATCGAGGGTATCCACTGCTCGGCTTGTATCTGGCTAAACGAGAAGGTTTTATTTGCGCAGAAGGGAATTTTAGAGGTAAATATAAACTCGGTTAATAACAAAGCCCTCATCGTCTGGGACGAAAACGAGGTAAATTTGGCTCAAATTTTCGCTCTCATCCGCTCCATCGGCTTTGAACCCTACCCATACGACGAGCAGGCTCAGGAGAACAGGCTAGCTCTGAAAAAGCGCGAATTTTACGCGAGGCTGCTTGTCGGGATATTTTGCACGATGAACATCATGTGGCTGGCCGTCGCGCAGTACGGCGGCTACTTCACGGGTATGCGCGCCGACGTGCGCTCTATCATAAATTTCGCCGAATTTATCCTCGCTACGCCGGTGCTTTTTTATACGGGAAGCGGGTTTTTTAGGGGTGCTTGGAGCGCGCTAAAAAATAAAACTCAAAACATGGATAGCCTCATCGTTACTGGCACGCTTGCGGCTTATATTTTCTCGATCTACGCGATGTTTTCTAGGCGCGGCGAGGTGTATTTCGACTCGGTCGCGATGATAATCACTTTCGTATTTATCGGCAAATATCTGGAAATCTTGAGCAAGAAAAAGGCCGCCGACACGCTCGATAACCTAAACTCGTTAAATTTAAACTCCGTTAGCGTTAAAAACGGCGACGAAATAACCATAAAAAGCGCGCAGGAGGTGCGTGTGGGCGAACTCGTGATCGCGAGAGTCGGCGAGCGCGTGCTACTTGACGGCGTCGTAGTAAGCGGCGCGGCGAGTTTTGATCTCTCTAGCCTTAGCGGCGAGAGCGCGCCTGCGTATCTTAGCGCAAAAGAGGGCGAAAACGAGATAAAAAGCGGCTCCGTGTGCGTGGACGGTACGCTGGTTTATGAGGTCGGCGCCGTATTTAGCGAGTCGGTGCTAGCGCGTATCATAAATTTGCTAGAAACCGCCGCAGCCAAAAAGCCGCGTATCCAAGCGCTAGCAGACGCTATCGCGGCGAGGTTTTCGGCTGCTATCACGGCTCTGGCGCTAGCGACGTTTGCGTTTTGGTTCTGGCACACGACCGAGCTCTCCGCCGCGCTCATCGTCGCGATCTCGGTCGTGGTGATCTCGTGTCCCTGCGCGCTGGGACTTGCTACGCCGGTTAGCACGCTCGTTGCGCTTGGAGCGGGCTTTAGGCGCGGGATACTTTTTAAAGAAGCGCGCATCATCGAAAGCCTCGCCAAATGTGACATGGCCGTGTTTGATAAGACCGGCACGCTCACCTCGGGGCGACTTAAAGTGAGTAAATTTACGCACTCAAGCAAATTTGACGCAAGCGTGCTTTTTTCGCTAGTTAGCGGCTCTACTCATCCCGTTAGCCGCGCCGTTGGCGAGTACCTGCGCGCAAATTTTAGTGATTTAAAACTTTTAGAGTTAAGCGACTTTGAAAACATCGCAGCACGCGGCACGCAGGCTAAACTTGACGGCATAAATCTAGCGGGCGGTAGCGAAAAATTTATGCGAGAGCTAGGGCTTTATAGCGGCGAAGCGGTGCGTGGCACTTGTTATTTTTTTGCCGAGGGCGGGGAGATCGCGGCGGTATTTGAGCTAGAGGAGAGCCTAAAAGAGGGCGCCAAAGAGTGCGTAGTTGCGCTAAAAAACGCCGGTATGCGCGTAGCGATGCTAACGGGCGATAACGAATACGCCGCAAAGCGCGTGGCAGAGGGGCTTGACATCGACGAAACGGTCGCAAACGCGCTGCCTACGGACAAAGCCGCTTACGTAGAGCAGTTATCGCAGCAGGGCCGAAACGTGCTGATGGTAGGCGACGGGATCAACGACGCCGCCGCGCTCGCGCTCTCAAGCGTGGCCGTATGTATGGGTAGCGGAGCGGCCGTGAGTATCGCAAAAAGCGACGTCGTACTGATGAGAGACGACCCCGCCTCGCTCGCGGCTGCCGTAGCGCTCGCGCGTAGGACCTACCGTATCGTGTGGCAAAATTTGGCCTTTTCGCTCGTTTATAACGCCGTGACGATACCGCTAGCAATGGCCGGCTACGTCGCGCCCGCCGTGGCTGCGCTATCGATGTCGCTAAGCTCGGTCGCAGTCGTGATAAACGCGCTGCGGGTTAGGAGCGAGCGATGAGCGGGGCGGTCGTGGCGATGATGATCGGGGTTTCTACGCTACTGGGCGCTTGCGGGCTGGCGGCGCTGCTGTGGGGGCTAAAGACAAGGCAGTTTGACGACGAGCGAAAGTTTTTGGACGGGACGAAATTTGACGACGAAGACGCGCTAAACGACGCCTACGAGCTGGAGCTGCGCCGCAAAGAAAAGGGCTATAAGCCGCCTGAGTGAGGC
>CALCKS010000267.1 GCA_937965895.1 uncultured Campylobacter sp. | reverse complement strand
ATCAGTTTATCGAGAGCTTTAAAATGTCGATAAACGCGATACTTAGCCACAAACTACGTTCGGTGCTAACGATGCTTGGCATCATCATCGGCATCACCTCGGTTATCTGCGTAGTAGCACTTGGGCAGGGCTCGCAGGAGCAGATCCTCTCCGATATCCGAGGCATCGGAACGAACACGATTGATATCTATAACGGCAAGGGCTTTGGCGATATGCGCTCGGAGCGAGTTAAAAATCTGACTGTTAGCGACGCGGCAATGCTAGCTAAGCAAGACTATCTAGATAGCGTCACGCCAAACGCTTCTGCTAGCGGCACGCTCACCTACGGCAATAAATCAGCCTCCGCAACGATTAAAGGCGGTAGCGAGGAGAGCCTAAACGTGATGGGCTACAAGGTCGAGGCCGGACGAGTGTTTACCGCCCAAGAGGTCGCAGAGTCGGCGTCCGTGATCGTGATAGATCAGCCTACTCGTGAGCAGTTTTTCGCAGACGAAGATCCGCTAGGCAAAACGGTGCTTTTTAACAAACGCCCCTTTAAAATCATCGGCGTAGTAGCCAAAAACGACAATATGTTCGCAGACTCTAGCACTCTGCGCACGTTTTCTACATATACTGCGGTCATAAACAAGCTAACCGGCGATAGGCACCTATCATCCATCACGGTTAAGGTTAAAGACAGCGTAAATGCGCAGATCGCCGAGCAGAGTTTAACGGAAATTTTAACCGCCAAGCACGGCAAAAAGGACTTTTTCACTAGAAACTCCGACACTATCAAAAAAACGATCGAGGAGACGACTAGAACCATGACGCTACTGATCTCTTGTATCGCCTTTATCTCGCTGCTAGTGGGCGGTATCGGCGTGATGAATATCATGCTAGTCTCCGTAACCGAGCGAACCAAAGAGATAGGCATCAGGATGGCGATCGGCGCTCGTCAGGGAAATATCCTAGAGCAGTTTTTGATAGAGGCGGTACTGCTGTGTCTGATCGGCGGACTCATCGGCGTCGGATCGGCGTTTGGTATCGGCTATCTAGCGGAAAATTTCGCACCCGATATTAAGATGATATTTTCTCAGACCTCTATCGTGGTCGCGCTCGTCGTCTCTAGCGCGATAGGCGTGATTTTCGGCTATATGCCTGCTCGCAGCGCCTCAAAGCTAAATCCGATCGACGCTCTTTCAAGGGAATAAAATGAAAAAAATCTCCATAATCCTAGCCGCCTTTTTGCTCGGCGGCTGCGCGGTAACGCAGATAAACGAAAACTACGAGCAAATTTTGCTAAAAGAGGGCGCAAATTTGACGGCGAATTTTAGGCTGGAGCGCGAGTGGTGGCGAGGCTATAATGAACCTAGGCTAAACGAGCTAATCAGCCTCGCGCTAAAAAATAATATAGACCTGGCAAAATCGGCCATCGCCGTAAATAAAGCATTAGCTCAAGCAGGCGTCTTGCAAGCTGATCTCGTGCCTAGCTTTAACGCAAATTTGGGCGCAGAAACGGGTAAAAATATAAAAACGGGCGGCAGCTGGAGCGAGAGTTATAAAAGCGGCATCTTGCTAAGCTACGAGATCGATCTGTGGCGCAAGCTCGCAAACTCCGCAGACGCCGCCATGTGGGAGGCAAACGCGACTAAATACGACCTGCAGGCCGCTAGACTCGCGCTCATTAACTCCATCGCGGACGCGTATTTTGAAGCGAAGTATCAAAAAGAGAGCATAAATCTATATGAAAAAACGCTAAAAAATTACGAAGAGTTAGAAGCCATCATAAAGGCTAAATTTGAGCTCGGCAAGGAAGAAGAGCTAAGCCTAAAGCAGGTCAAAAGCTCGGTGATCTCGGCTAAAAATAGAATTTTAAACGCAGCCAAGAGCCTTGACGCGGCAGAAAAAACGCTAAGAAATCTACTAAACGTTAGGCCCGAGTTTGAGTTAAATTTGAGCGGAAATTTGAGCGATATCCAGCCACAGGGCGTAAATTTAAACGTGCCGCTTTACGTTATCGGCGCGCGTCCTGATTTGCAAGCCGCGATATCTCGTATCAAAGAGGCGCTTTTGGGGGTCAAGGTTAGCGAAAAAAGCTTTTATCCAAGCATCACGGTAGGAGCCGGCCTTAGCGGTAGCGGAGATAGCGCGAGCGAGGGGCTTAAGCTAAATTTCTTAAGCGGCAATATCGCGATAAATTTGCCGTTTTTAAACTACTCTAAGCTTAAATCAAAGCTAAAAATCTCCGAGCTTGAGTTTGAAGCGATGAAGCTAAACTACGCGCAGACGCTAACGACCGCGCTAAACGAGATCGACGCTGGCTATAAAAACCTGCAAAAAGACGAGGCGGTCTTGCGAAATTTAAACGAAAATTTGCGAAATCTAAGCTCTATCAGCGACATATATAAGCTCAAATACGACTACGGCAAAACCGAGCTAAAAAACTATCTGGAGGCGCAAAATTCGCTGCTTGAAGGCAGGATTAGTGCGCTAGCGCAAAAGTATAAAATTTTGCAAGACGAAATCGGTATTTATAAAGCTGTGGCTGGGCGCGCGGAGTAAATTTTGCCAGGCTGCGCACCTGATTTGCGGTTTTGATTTGGGTGCGTTAAATTTGCGGAAAATTTGGCAGTAAGTTAAATTTGACTAACCGTAAATGGCCTTGCAAATTTACTCGCGCCGTTTGCCTAGAAAATAAAACAGTCCCGCCAGCGTTGCAAAAAGCGCGAGCATAAAACCCGCGACTACTGCCGTGCCGTTTTGAAAGCCATTTAAAAACATCCCGTTCGTGTTCATCCCAAAAAAACCCGTGATAAAATTTAGTGGTAAAAATAGCGCCGAAAGTAGCGTCAGGATGTAGATGTTTTGGTTTATTTTGTCGTTTTTTAGACTTTGGACGTGTGCGTAGATATCATCTATCCTAGCGGCGTTTTCGCAGGCTGCGTTTTTGAGCACGCCGGCTTCGTAGACATAGTTTTTGAGCTGCTTTTTTAGCTCGGGTCTTTCGTTTTGACAGATCGCCAGAGCCTCGTAAAAGTGCGAAATTTTATTTTGAAATTTGCGTATTTCGTATTTTAAGATCGCGTGCTTTTTGATAAATTTAGTAAAATCCCTCTTGCCCGCGTAAATTTTCTCGTAGCCTTCAAGCTGGGCGGAGTGTTCGGCGATCTTGGCGCGAAACTCGCTCGTTATTTTTTTTATGACGCGTATAAACTCCTGTACGCCACTATTGCTACCGTCCTGGGCGTAAATTTTGTCGTCTTTAAAGATAAATTTGTAGTTTTGTTCGCCGCCGTCCGTCACGAGATAGACGTACTCGCACTCCTCGTCGTAGAAGTACCCCGAGATATCGCGCTCGCTCACCGTTTTACCTTATATGCTTGGCGCGTCTTTACCGCGTTTAGCATAGAAATTTCGCCTAAATTTTTCAAATTCGCCCGCCATTATCGCTTCTCTCATTTGCTTCATCAAATTTAGATAATAGTGCAAGTTGTGCAAACTTGCTAGGCGGAAAAACGTCAGCTCGCCGGCGCGGTAGAGGTGGCTAAGATATGCGCGAGAGTAGTTTTGGCACGCGTAGCACTCGCACTCTGGATCTATCGGAGCGCGGTCGGTTGCAAATCTCGCGGACTTGATATTTATCTTACCGAAACTCGTAAAAAGCGTGCCGTTGCGCGCGTTTCGCGTCGGCATCACACAGTCAAACATATCCACGCCGCGAGCCACGTTTTCTACGAGGTCTTCAGGAGTGCCTACGCCCATGAGATAGCGCGGACGCGCTGCGTCGATGTAGGGCATCACGGCCTGCACGGTGTCATACATCTCTTGGTTGCTTTCGCCTACGCTAAGGCCACCGATAGCAAGACCGTCAAAAGGCATCTCGCACAGCGCCTCGGCGCAAAATTTACGCGCCGCCTCGTCCGTGCCGCCTTGGATTATGCCGAATATATTTTGCGTAAGCCCTTCGCCTTTACTTTGCTTAAATTTATGATAATCTATCGCCTCTCGCGCCCATTTTATCGTGCGTTTGATGCTTAGCTCTACGCGCTTTTTTTCAGCAGGAAGCGCGACTAGGTCGTCTAGGATCATCATGATGTCGGAGTTTAGGTCGTACTGGGTATCTAGCACCGAGCGCGGCGTAAAATAGTGCGCGCTGCCGTCGATGTGGCTTTTAAATTTTATGCCGTTTTCGTCGGGCTTTGAGATTTTGCTCAGCGAAAACGCCTGAAAGCCGCCGCTATCTGTTAAAAACGAGCGGTTAAATTTAGTAAAGCCGTGCAGGCCGCCAAGCTCTTTTACGACCTTGCTGCCGGGGCGCAGGTAAAGGTGGTAGGTGTTGCCTAGGATGATTTGGGCGTTCAAAATCTGCATCATATCCACGGCGTCTAGGCTTTTTACCGCACCTACGGTGCCAACTGGCATAAACACGGGCGTTTTTATCGTCGAGTGGGCGGTCGTTAGCGTGCCCGCGCGCGCCGTACCGTCCGTTTTATCTATACTAAAAGTCATTTTGATATAATAGTCCCTTTAAATTTGGAGTTTTAATGAAAAATATCTTGATAGTTGCGGACGGCATTGTAGCGAAACATTTCTTAGAAAGACTATTTGTAAGCAGAAGCAGCACGCATAACTACGTAGTTATCGCTTGCGGAGACGAGGATTACTCGGACGTAAATTTAGAAAATTTTACCTTTTACCGCTTTGATCCCACAAGCCTTGATAGACTGAGGCAAGTAGCCAGCGGTTATTTTAGCCAGTTTATGATAATGCTAAAAGACGGCTTTGATACGGTCAGCGTCTATAATAACCTGCGTCAAATTAGCAAAAAAACGGAAATTTTGATGCTCGATCTTTGGGGGCTTGGCGAGCTAGAGGACGACTCGCACCTAACTATTTTAGACGCGCGAGCGGTGCTAACGGCTAGGCTCATGGACTTTTTACCGGATATCCCAGTAGTAGCCGATAACCTAGGCCTTGGCAAGGGCGAGATAATGGAAGTAAAGGTGCCCATAGGCAGCTCCTTTATGTACCGCCACATCAGCTCCATAACGCAGAAAAAATGGCGCATAGCGATGATTTATCGCGGTTCAAATTTCATGATCGCAAAGCCAAATTTAATGATCCTGCCGGGCGACGTTTTGCTGATAGTTGGCGAACCAAGCGTGCTTTTAAGCGTATTTAGAAGCGTAAAAAAAGAAACGGGGCAGTTTCCAAACCCGTTTGGGCATAATATTTATCTGTTTTTAGACATGAAAAAGATGGGCGAAAAGCTGTGCATAAGGCTACTTGAGCAGAGTTTAAAACTGCACGAAAAGCTAAACAACAGGCGCCTTTTTGTCAAGGTCGTAAATCCTACGCTAAATTTAGCCTACGAAAAGCTAAAATCCGTAAACGACGAGATGGCGACGGTAATGTTTGATTATTTCGGAGGCGGCGTAGGGCAGATAAGGGATGATGTTTTTAAAAATGACGTCGGGCTAGTGGTGACGGATAATAAATTTTTCGCCGCGCACAAAAGGCTGCTTTTCGAGCTAAAAAAACCAGTCGCCGCCATCGGTAAAAGCGACATCGATGAGATCAAAAAGGGCGTGGTGCTAAGTAGCGGTTTTGGCGATGAGATAGAGAGCCAATCGGCCGTCATCATGGACTGCTGCTCGCAGCTTGATATGCCTATCACCCTTTATCACTTCGGCCGAAACGGCGCAGACGAGGAGATGGAGGAGCATTTTGACAGCTTGGCTAAGATTTTCGGACGTAAGATCGAGGTCGTGGAGGATAAAAACTCAAATCCGATTTTAAGGCTAAAAAAAGAGCGAAATTTGCTCCAGTTCGTGCCTTTTACGAAAAAGATCAGCAAAAAAGACGCATTCGCAGCATTTTCAAACGACATGAACCGTCTGTACTCGCGCCTTAGCGACAACTATCAGATTTTTATACCGATAAATTAGGCTATTTTGGATAAAATAAAAGCGGAGAATAAGATGAAAATAGATATAAAATTTGACGGCAAGCCAGGCTACGGCGTCTATATAAACGAGCTAAAAGAGCTTAAATTTGACACTAAAGTCGCAATCGTGACAAACGCAAAAGTAGGCGGGCTTTATCTGCAAAATTTACTCTCGCGCATAGATTGTCCGCAAAAATTTATCATCAGCGTCCCAGACGGCGAAGAGTATAAAAATATACAAACGATTGAGGCAATCTTAGAGCAGCTTTTTGTTAGCCGTCTTGACCGTAGTAGCGTGATCATCGCGCTTGGTGGTGGCGTGGTGAGCGATATGGCGGGCTTTGCGGCGAGCATTTTTGAGCGCGGGATCAAATTTATAAACATCCCCACGACCCTGCTAGCGCAAGTGGATGCTAGCGTAGGCGGAAAAACGGGCGTAAATAATAAATTCGGCAAAAATCTAATAGGCTCGTTTTATCAGCCAAGCGCCGTTTACTGCGAGACTGAATTTTTAAAAACGCTTGAAAAGCGCGAATTCGCCGCGGGACTTGCAGAAGCGGCAAAGATGGCCGTAACCTTTGACGAAAATCTATTTTCGTGGATGGGGAGCGCAGATTTGACGGATGAGGCGAATTTGCAAAATTTGATCTACCGCTGCGTGCAGATAAAAGCCGCCGCAGTAGAAGCCGACGAGCGAGAAAAAGGCGTGCGAGCGGTGCTAAACTACGGCCATACCTTCGCTCACGTGATAGAAAACGAAACGAACTATAAAAAATATCTACACGGCGAAGCAGTAGCGATCGGTATGAATATGGCTAATGCGCTAGCGGTGAAACTAGGGCTTATGAGCGAGGAGCAAAAGGCGCGCGTGGCGGAGCTGCTAGTTAAATTTGACCTGCCGATAAGCTACAAGGCGCCAAACGCAAGCAGCTTTTACGAGGCGTTTTTCCTTGATAAAAAGGTGGAAAACTCGGCGATCAAATTTATCCTGCCGCGAGGTATCGGAGACTACGAGATACGAAAAGACGTGCCGCGCGAGCTCGTGATGGACGTTTTAAGAGAGTTTGAATGAGAAAAATTTTATTTATTTTATTTTTTGCGATCTTTGCCTATGCGCTTGACGATATACCTGGCGAATTTAACGCGACAAAAGAAGCTCAGCTATCCGAGCTAAACGCGTCTTTATCGCTTATCGAGGACGAGCTAGCCGATAACATCTGGGCGACTCGCTACTCAAACTACAACACCTTTCAAAAGCTAAGCGCGGAGCTCGATGAAATCGAAGCAGCGATAAAAAAACAAGCAAAAAATACCGAAAAAGTACTCGAGCTACAAAAAAAACAAAGCACGCTAAAAGAGCAGATCGAGCTTTTAAGGGAGTTTCAAAAAGCGCCGTTTTCTAGCATGATAACGGCTCCCGAGATAGAAATTTTACAAAAGATAACCAACCCAGTCGCCGTGATCTCGGGCTTTTCGCACATAAAGCAGCTAAAAAGCGAAAAAGACGAGTACAAGCGCCGACTGGACGGGCTTTCTAAGACGACCGACGAGCTAGCTAGAAAAGAGCAAATTTTAACCCAGATCGTAAATTTGAGCGACGACGCGCGCTTTCAAGCCGAGCTTGCCGAGACTAGACAGGAACTAGCGGAATTTAACGCCGCCGCCGACATCGCAAAAACAACATACGGCGTATACGAAAAGCGCGTAAACGAGGCAATAAACCGCACTAGCGAGGATATCAAAGCGCAGATGAAAAAGGCGCTAGATATCGGTATATTTATCGTAGTCGTGATCGGGCTTTCGTTTTTGTTCAAATTTATAATTAAAAAGACGATCACGGATAACGAGCGCCTCTATACGGCGAACAAATTTATAAACCTCGTAAACATCACGCTCATCATCATGATTTTGCTTTTTGCTTATATAGAAAACGTAACCTACCTCGTTACGGTGCTGGGCTTTGCGTCTGCGGGTATCGCGATTGCTATGAAAGATATGTTTATGAGTATGCTCGGCTGGACGGTCATCGTTTTTGGCGGTAGTTTTCACGTCGGCGACCGCATCAAGGTGCGCAAGGACGGAGAGGACGTCGTGGGCGACATCATCGATATCTCGCTGCTTAGGATGACTATTTACGAGGATGTCACGATCGTCACGGTAAACTCAAACCGCAGGGCGGGGCGCATTATATTTGTACCGAACAACTATATCTTCACCGATCTGATCGCAAACTACTCGCACCACGGCATGAAGACCGTCTGGGACGGCATCGACGTGGTTTGCAGTTTTGATTCTAACCATAAAAAAGCCGCTCACATCATCAAAGATATCGCGCGAAAATACTCCAAAGGCTACACGGAAATCGCCAAAAAACAAATGAGCAAGCTGCGAAATCAATACAGCATCAAAAATCCAAACGTCGAGCCGCGCGTATTTACCTTTATCGAGCCTTACGGCGTAAAAATTTCGGTCTGGTATATGGCAAACACCTTTGCCACGCTATCTTTGCGAAGCACGATAAGTGCGGAGATAATGGAAGCCATAGCTAGCCACGACGACATCGTGATCGCCTATCCGACGCAGACTTTATACATGGATAGACGCGTAAAAGCAGGCGAGTCAAAGCCGATGGGCGAAGGCGGCGAGGAGAAGCATGAAGCCTAACTCAAATTTGACCCAGCAAGAGCCGCGCCGAGAGAAGGTGTATTTTAAAACATTCGGTTGTCGCACGAACATCTACGACACCGAGCTGATGAAAAGCTATGTCAAAGACTACGATATCGTTAGCGACGAAAACGAAGCCGACATCGTAGTGGTAAACTCCTGCACGGTCACAAACTCCGCCGATAGCGGTGCGCGTAGCTACATAAACGGCATAAAAAAACGCGGCGCTAGAGTCATACTAACAGGCTGCGGCGCGGTGAGCAAGGGCAAAGAGCTGTTTAACAAAAACTCGGTTTTTGGCGTAATAGGCGCGAGTAAAAAAGAGGATATAAATGCGCTGCTAAAGTCGCAAGATCCGTTTTTCGAGCTGGGAAATTTAAAAAGTATCGACAAAAATATCGTAACGAACTACGAAAATCACACCAAAGCCTTTATCAAAATCCAAGAGGGCTGCGACTTTGCGTGCAGTTACTGTATCATCCCCGCCGTTCGCGGCAAGGCGCGCAGTATGGACGAGGAAGCGATTTTACGCGAGGCTAAAATTTTAGCCTACAACGGCTACAACGAGCTAGTGCTAACAGGCACAAACATCGGCAGCTACGGCAAAGATACTGGCTCAAGCCTAGGCCGCTTGCTAAGTAGGCTCGGTAAAATAGGCGGCATAAAGCGCATAAGGCTTGGTAGCATAGAGCCAAGCCAGATAGATGAGAGTTTTCGCGAGATCTTGCGCGAGAGCTGGCTAGAGCGGCACCTGCACATCGCGCTTCAGCACACGAGCGAGGCGATGCTACGCATCATGCGGCGGCGAAATCAAGCCTTTAGGGACTTGGAGTTGTTTTTGGAGCTTAGCCAGATGGGTTTTGCGCTAGGAACCGACTATATCGTGGGGCATCCGGGCGAGAGCGAGGAAATTTGGAGCGAGGCTCTAGCAAATTTTAAAAAATTTCCGCTCACGCATCTGCACTGCTTTGCGTATTCGCCGCGAAGCGGTACGCACTCGGCGGATATGAAAGTGGACGTTAGCGGCGACGTAGCGAAGGCTAGACTTAAGGTTTTAAAGCAAATCGTAGCGGAGAATAATTTTAAATTTAGACAAGAGTACGCCAGAAAAGGCGGGAGCCTAAACGTTTTGGTCGAGCAACTAAACGGCGAATTTTACGAAGGCTTTGATCAGTTTTATAACAAAGTAAAAATCAAAACGGATAAGCAAATTTTAAAAGAGTGGGCGGTCATAGATAAATTTGAAGTAAAAAGCGAGGGCGACTATGCACAAATTTAAGCTAAATAAACAAAAAATCATCGTGATTTTGACGGCTATTTTGGCGGTTTTGCTAGCCGTTGCGGTAGGTAGAAGCCAGCCTAAAAACATAATGTACGAAAGCTACGAAAAGCTGCTAGAGGGCGACATGATCGCAAGCGCGACCGTAAACGGCGGCGAGCTGGAGCTCACGACTAAAGGCGGCAACAAATACATCATCGTAAAAGACGGCGTGGATATGCGCGCTCTGGTGCAAAAAGTGCCCGTCGATCTAAAAAAAGAGACGCCCGTGCTAGATGAAATTTTAGCCGTGCTGGCGCTGCTTGTTATTTGCTTTGCGGGGCTTGCGATTTATGCGAGGTTTAAAAAACAAAGACTCGCCGCTCAAAACGAAAATCAAAAAGCAAACGTCTATGAGTACGACAATATCGCCGCTAGCTCTGTGGCTCCTGCTATCTCAAACGTCAAATTTGACGACGTGGCGGGCATAAAAGACGTCAAATTTGAGCTAAGCGAGATCGTGGATTTTCTAAAAAATCCGACGAAATATAAAAAATTCGGCATCAAAATGCCAAAAGGCGTGCTGATGGTGGGGCCTCCAGGCGTGGGTAAAACGCTAGTGGCAAAGGCCGTCGCGGGTGAGGCGGGAGTGCCGTTTTTTTACCAAAGTGGCGCGAGTTTTGTGCAAATTTACGTCGGTATGGGCGCAAAACGCGTGCATGAGCTGTTTTTAAAGGCTAAAGCGTATGCGCCGTCCATCATCTTTATCGATGAGATCGACGCCGTGGGCAAGGTGCGCGGCGGCAACCGAAACGACGAGCGCGAGGCCACGCTAAATCAGCTACTGACCGAGATGGACGGCTTTGAGGATAACTCTGGCGTCATCGTGATCGCCGCGACCAACCGCATCGAGATGATAGACGAGGCACTGCTACGTTCGGGGCGATTTGATAGACGCATTTTCCTTTCGATGCCCGATTTTACCGACAGGGTCGAGATTTTAAAGTCCTATCTAAAAGACAAAAACACAAGCGTAGAGGCGCAGGACGTAGCGCGTATCAGCGTCGGTTTTAGCGGGGCGGCGCTTTCTACGCTGGTAAATGAAGCTGCGATAAATGCGCTAAGACGCGGCGGCGAGATGATAGAGTTTAGCGATTTTGAAAGCGTTTTAAACAAAGTCCTGCTCGGTAAAAGAAGGATTTTAAGCTACAACGACGAGGAAAAGCGCATTCAGGCGCTATATCAGGGCGCAAAGGCTTTGGCTGCGTATTGGTTTGGGATAGAATTTGAAAAAATTTCGCTCGTCGAGGAGCAGTTTATGCGCCCCGAGCGAGAGATAGAGTCGCGCTCGCAGATGTTTGCGCGTATCAAGGTCTGTTTGGCTGGTATGAGCGCGCTAAAAATGGTCAAAGACGATACTTTTTCAAACTCCAACGCCGACATCCAAAAGGCTCGCGAGATCGCGCAAAATATGGTCTTTGAGTACGGCATGGGGCATACCTTTACGCCAAGCGCGGCAGAGGCCGAGGAGCTACTGCAAGAGGCGTACGCCGAGGTCGGAACGTTTTTGGCGGGCATGAAAACGCAGCTAGAGCGCATCTGCGAGCATATCGAGATTTTTGAGAGTATCGACAAAGACGCGCTGGGCAGGATAATCAAAGAGTATTACAACTAAATTTAAGGAGAAAATATGAAAGCAAAAATAGGCATTTTGACGCTGAGCGACCGCGCTAGCGAGGGCAAATACGACGATCTATCGGGCGCGGCGATAAAAGAGGTTTTAGATGGCTGGATAACGAGCGAGCGCGAGTATTTTTACGAAGTGATCCCTGACGAGATCGAGCTCATAAAAGAGCGCCTAAAACACATGATAGACGCGCTGGGCTGCGATCTAGTGCTAACGACCGGCGGCACGGGACCCGCTCCTCGCGACGTGACGCCTGAGGCGACCGAGGCCGTATGCGAAAAGATGATGCCGGGCTTTGGCGAGCTAATGCGCGCAGCCAGTTTAAAATACGTACCTACGGCAATCCTATCGCGCCAAACGGCCGGTATCAGAGGGCACGCGCTCATCGTAAATTTACCCGGCCAGCCAAAGGCGATCAGAGAGTGCCTAGAGCCGGTGTTTCCGGCGATACCGTACTGCATTGACCTCATCGGTGGCGCATTTATCGAGACTGATGAGAGCGTGATGAAGGTGTTTCGCCCGAAGCAAAAGAAGATCTCATAGACTGCGCGTGTTAAACTTTTTTGAAAACATAAATTTAAAAGCTACTAGGCTGCTTGAGGGCTATTATTCGCTCTTTTGCGGCCTATTTGCGCTTTGTTTGGGCATTTATGTGTTTGCACTGGTTTTTGCTATCGAGTGGCTTTTGCTTGCCGCTAGCGCTTGTATCTATGCGTGTTTCGTCCTGCTTGCGTTTCGTTCGCTTTTTTGGTTCGTCGTGAGTCTGATTTTCTCACCCGTTTTTGCTATCGTAGTACGCGAGCGTTATGATGAAAATTTGCTTTTAGACGCCGTTTTTGCGCTTATTTGGATATTTTGCTGGTTATTTTTATCGCTAGCCGTGAGTGAAAATATTTCAAAACTAGGTAACGAAATCGTATCTAAAATTTTACGTATCGCCGCACTTTTTGCCGTGATCGGCGTTTACTACGTTAGTATCGAAAACAGCCTAAATTTACAAGCTATTTTACAAGACACCGTGACGCTTCGCATCGTGCTTATCGCCATAAATATCTACATGTTTCCTTCCCTTATCACGCTTTTGGCGCTTGATTTGCGCGGATACTATTTGGAAAACAAAGACGTAAAAAAGGCTAAATTTTCATTTTTTAATTTCACTAAAGAAGCTTTAAAAGTAATCAAATTTATTGCCTTAAGGCGTAAAATTTAAACGCATAAATCATTTATATAGTCTCTAAAAACGCTATTTTTTGTAAATTTGATGGATAGAAAACCGCTCTGCTGCTTTTGATTGGTAGCGGCGAAGTTAAATTTTAGTAAAATTCCGGATACTTTTTGGCGCGGCGATGGCTTGCGGTTAAATTTGATAAAGCAAGCAAAGTCAAATTTTAAATTTATCCTTGCTTGCAAATTTGCTAGACGGTTTATTCTAGCTCTCGTGTGCCGATTTTTGATTTTTTACTTAGGCGTTTTACGTAAAAAATATAAAGCGCAGTCAGCAGGCCAACGGCGGCGAGTAGGGCGACAACGATGTGACTAAACGCGCTCTTGTCGTAGTTTTTGCCTAGATACCAGCCCACTGCTAGCAGTATGGCAACCCAGATGCCCGCACCAAGAGTCGTGTAGAGGCTAAATTTAAAAAGGTTCATCTTAGCAAGGCCCGCAGGCAGGCTGATGTACTGGCGGATGCCCGGGATCAGGCGACAGTTAAAGGTCGAAATCTCGCCGTGCCTTTTGAAAAACGCCTCAAATTTTCGCATTTTTACCTTCGTGATGCCGACGTATTTGCCGTATTTTAGTACGAGCTCGCGGCCGAAAAAGTAGCATAGATAGTAGTTAAATACGGCTCCTGCGAGGCTGCCCGCCGTACCCGCGCACCACGCCAGAACTAGGCTCATCTGTCCTTGGTGCGCTAGATATCCCGCCGGGATCATCGCCACTTCGCTTGGAAACGGGAAAAACGAACTCTCTAAAAACATCATTAAAAATATGCCCGCATATCCCCACTCGCCGACGGTTTGGACGATAAAATTTATAAAATCGCCTAGCATTTTTCTCCTTAAATTTAAAATTATGATTTTAGCAAACTACGGTAAATTTTAGCTTTAGGCGGGCGTAATTTGGGGCTAGGGTCGTCTGCGGCGGTCAAATTTAACGGCGTTTCAGGCGAGTTTTAAATTTGATTGCAAGATAAATTTGCGAGATAAAGATTTGGGTTTTACCCGCACCTTTATAAGGTTTTGTGGAGGATTGTTGAGTTAAAAAAACGAGTCGTGGTCAAATTTGAGTTATAAATTTAACCGCGTCCGCTTGAGAGTCAAATTTGACGATAAAACCCAAATTCGACTTAACTTTTCGGCCGAGTTTAATCGACCTAAAATTGCAGCCTGCGCCAAAACGCAAGCCGCGCAAAATCAAAATACCGGCAGTATCGCTCCGTTGTATCTTTTTAGAATAAACTCTTTCGTCTCGGGGCTGGTTGCGGCTTTAACGAGAGCTTTGATTTTTGGGCTATTTTCGTTGCCGGCTTTGACTGCGATGATGTTGGCGTACGGGCTTTCGGTGCCTTCGATGGCTAGCGCGTCTTTTTTAGGATTCATGCCGATGTCAAGGACGAAATTTGTACTTATAGCGGCAAGGTCGACTTCGTCCAGAGTGCGGGGTATCTGCGCGCCCTCTAGCTCGACGAAATTTAGGTGTTTCGGATTTTTCACGATATCTTTTGGTGTGGCTAGCTCAGCGCCCTTATCAAGCTCGATGAGGCCGGCTTTTTGCAGTATATTTAGCGCTCTGTTGCCGTTGGTCGGATCGTAGGCTATCGCAACTTTAGCGCCGTCTTTTAGCTCTCTTAGGCTCTTTATCTTTTTAGAGTAAAAGCCCAGCGGCTCGAGATGTATCGCCGCAGCCGTTATCAAGGTCGTGCCCTTGGTTTCATTGTGATTTTTTAGATACGGCCAGTGTTGAAAGAAATTTGCGTCCAAATCACCGTCTTGCGTCGCTAAATTCGGGATCGAGTAGTCGTTTATCTCCTTGATGACTAGATCGTAGCCCTCTTTTGCTAGAGCGGGTTTGATAAACTCCATGATTTCTGCGTGAGGTACAGGCGAGACGGCTACTACGATAGTGTGATCTTTATCTGCTGCATAGAGGTTAAAGGCTAGCGCCAAACTTGCTAAAATTTTAAAAACTTTCATTATATTTTCCTTTTTTGTTTTGAAAAACGGCGCTAAAAAGGTAAAAGCTTTTACGCCGTTTTATTTTTTGGAGATTTTTCTCGACTATTTTTCTTTTTTGCCAAATTTGAGTCATAAAATTTAGGCAAAAAACGCCTGTTGCGATTTTAAAAACTCAATTTTACGATGGCAAATCGGTTAAATTTGACGCGATCAGAAGCTCGGTATCACCGCGCCTTGGTAGCGCTTTACGATAAAGTCTTTAACCTCGGGAGTTAGTATCGCTTTATCTAGAGCCTTGATTTTCGGGTTATTTTCGTTACCGGCCTTGGTCGCTACGTAGTTGGTGTACGGACTATCCTTATCCTCGAGGATTAGCGCGTCTTTTGTCGGTTTGAGGCCAACGTCTAGGGCGTAGTTTACGTTGATAAACGCTAGCGCGACGTCATCTAAAGAGCGTGGCGTCTGTGCGGACTCCATCTCTTTAAATTTTAGATTTTTCGGATTTTCTATGATATCGAGCGGGGATTTGTATTCGCCCTCTTTGGCTTTGATTATGCCCGCTTTTTCGAGCAAATTTATCGAGCGCGTCGAGTCTGCGGCGTTGTTTGAGATAGCGATGATATCGCCGTCTTTTAGCTCGTCTAGGCTTTTTATCTTTTTAGAATACGCACCCATAGGCTCGACGTGAACGCCCACGGTCGGTACGATGTGGGTGCCGTTGTCTTTATTAAACGACTTCATATACGGTAGGCCCTGGAAGTAGTTGGCGTCAAGTTCACCGTTTTCGACGGCGAGGTTTGGGATCACGTAGTCGTTAAAGATTTTAACCTCGAGCTTGTAGCCTTCTTTTTCCAGGATCGGCTTTACGACCTCTTCTAAAATCTCTGCGTGAGGCACGGGAGATGCGCCTACGGTGATGGTTTTGTCGCTAGCATACAGGCCGCCAGCTAGAAGCGCACCAAGAAGTATTTTTGAAAATTGCATTATCATTCCTTTTTTTGATAAAAAAACGGCGCTAAAAAGGTAAAAGCTTTTACGCCGTTTTATTTTAAGAGCGGTCTCTAAACTAAATTTGGATTCGTCGTTTCGTTAAATTTGCCCGCGCCGTCAAATTTGAGCGGGCGGGGCTAAATTTGATTAAAACGTCGGGATTATCGCGCCTTTATATTTTTCCTCGATAAATTTCTTTACCTCCGGGCTCGTGACGGCTTTGTCTAGAGCTTTGATTTTCGGGCTATTTTCGTTGCCGACTTTGACCACGACGTAGTTGGTGTACGGGCTATCTTTGCTCTCAAGCACGAGCGCGTCTTTAGTCGGGTTTAGGTTGGCGTTTAGAGCGTAGTTCGTGTTGATAACGGCGATGGCGACGTCATCTAGCGTACGAGGAACTTGAGCGGCCTCGATCTCTTCAAATTTTAGCTTTTTCGGGTTTTCCGTGATGTTAAGCGGAGTTTTTAGTGGGTTGTCGTTTAGTTTGATCAGACCTGCGCTAGCCAGCACGTCAAGCGCGCGGCTCTCGTTTGTCGGGTCATTCGGTATGGCTACGGTGCTGCCGTCTTTTAGCTCTTTGATATCTTTTATCTTTTTAGAGTAAACGCCCATAGGCTCGAGGTGGACGCCTACGGTTTTAACTAGATGAGTGCCTTTGTTTTTGTTAAATTCCTCAAGATATGGCAAGTGCTGGAAGTAGTTAGCGTCTAGATCGCCGTCTTCGGTGGCTAAATTTGGAGTAGAGTAGTCGTTAAATTCTTTGATTTCAAGAGTAAAGCCGTCTTTTGCTAGGATTGGTTTTACGACTTCTAAAATCTCAGCATGCGGAACCGGAGTAGCGCCTACGACGATTTTCTCGGTTGCATTTGCTGCGACTGTTAGGCTTAGAGCGACTAGAGAGTATTTGAGTAGATTTTTCATTTTATATCCTTTTTAAAATTTGGCTAGCATTTAAAAAAGGATATGAGCGGAGGCTTAAATTTCTTTTTAAATGCTTAGCGAGACTAAGCGCTTAAAAAGAAATTTGCGCTTAGCGTTAGTCTTTCGACGACTTAAGTTGAGTGAAGCGACGCATTTCGCACATATCTGATTTCATTTTCTATCCTTTCTCTGTAAAATTAATTTCGGGATTTTATGCAAAAAAAGTTTAAAAGAAAATAAAATCAGACGTAAAAAATCATTTCTTTGTGATCTTATAAATAAAATTTCCTAATGATTGGAAAATTTGAACCATTATGATTAAGATCACGACGGTGTAGAGCATGATATCCGGGCGAAATCTCTGATAACCGTAGTTTATCGCAACAGATCCTAGCCCACCGCCGCCGACCGCGCCCGCCATCGCGGAAAAGCCGATGATAACGATAAGCGTAAGCGTGATGGAAGCCACGATGCCGGGCAATGCCTCAACGAACATCACCTTAAAAATGATCTGAAAATTTGAGCTGCCGAAGCTTCTGGCGGCCTCGATGATGCCTTTATCGACCTCTTTTAGCGCGCTCTCTATGAGCCTAGCGATAAACGGCGCCGCACCGATAGTAAGCGGAACGATAGCCGCGCTAGTACCGATACTGGTACCTACGATCAGGCGCGTGAGCGGGAAAAGCACGATGATGAGGATGATAAAAGGAAAGCTTCTTAGCGTATTTACCGTGATATCAAGCGCGATAAATAGCGGCTTGTTCGGTTTCAGGCCGTCCTGCGCCGAAAGAACGAGCAAGATAGCCGGCACTAGGCCTATCAAAAACGCTAAAAGCGTCGAAACCACGCTCATATAAAGCGTCTCGCCGATGGCTGGAAGTAAAATGCGCTCGAAAACGTCGGGAAATTTAGAAAAATCTATGTCAAACATCACGCCACCTCCCATAATACGCCGCTTTGCTTGATATACTCGGTCACGCGCGCTTCGTCTTTTGGATCGACGTTTATGACGAGCGAGCCTAGCACGTTTTCGTTTAGCTTTTCAAGCTTGCCCCAGACGATGTTAAAGTCGATGTTTAGCGTGCGCGCCATGTGCGTGATGACACTGTTTTGCGCGACTTCTTTCGGAAAAAAGAGCCTGATATTTACGCCCTCGCTCGGTAAAATTTCATCCTCGCCGAGGAATTCCTTCATCTTTTCGTCTGGTTTTAAAAATAGCTCCTCGATCGTGCCGCTGCCGATTATCTTGCCGCTTTCTAGTAGCACCGCGCGGCGCGCGATGCTTTTTACGACCTCCATCTCGTGCGTGACTAAAACGACGCTGATATTTAGCGTTTGATTGATCTGTTTTAAAAGCTCGAGTATCGAATTTGTAGTATTTGGATCAAGCGCCGAGGTAGCCTCGTCGGAGAGTAAAATTTTTGGACTTAGCGCAAGGGCGCGGGCGATGGCGACGCGCTGTTTTTGTCCGCCGCTTAGCTCGCCAGGGTAGCTTGCGGCTTTGTTTGCAAGGCCCACGAGTTCTAGTAGCTCGCTCACTCTTTTTTTGATTTCGCCGTCTGAATAACCCCAAAATTTAAGCGGAGTCGCAACGTTTTCAAACGCCGTTTTCCTCGCCATCAGCGCAAAGTGCTGAAATATCATCCCCACGTCTCGCCTAAGCTCTCTTAGTTCTTTATCTTTTAGCGCCGAGATTTCTTTGTCAAATACCTTCAGGCTGCCGCCTTGATAGTCCTCTAGGCCGTTTATGCAGCGAAGCAGGGTGGATTTACCCGCGCCGCTGTGGCCTACGATGGCAAAAATTTCGCCTTTTTCTACGTTTAGGCTGACGCCATCTATGATCTGCGTCGCCCCGTAAAATTTCTTTAAATTTTCTATTTTTATCACTAATTTTCCTTGTTTTTAAAACCGCATAAATTTATAAAATTTCGCGCCTTAGCTCATCGGCGCTCTTTGGCGAAAGAAGCGCAGGGGCGATGTCAAATACGCTAAAAGCGCCGCTCTCGCCTTTTTTAGCCAGCCTATACGCCGCGCGGGCGTAGGCTACGAGCACGCTTGCGGTAAATTCGGGATTTGAATCAAGCTTTAGCGAAAACTCGATCAGATGCTTATTTTCGCCGCGCTCGCCGGTCGCTCCGCTTCGCAAGACGAATCCTCCGTGAGGGATGCCGCCGTGCTCTTTTTTAAGCGTTTCAAGACTTACGAAATGCACGCTCGTGTCGTAATCGGCGAAGTAATTGGGCATCGTTTTTATCTCTTGTTCGATGCGCGCTTTATCGGCGCCATCCTCGGCCACGACGTAGCACTCGCGCAGGTGTTTTTCTCTCGTAGTTAAATTTGGATTTTCGCCCGCGCGAACTCGCTCCAAGGCGCTTTCTATCGGCACGGTGTATTGGCGTGCATCCACGACGCCCTCGATCCTGCGGATAGCGTCGGAGTGCCCTTGACTCACGCCTTTGCCCCAAAATGTATAACTGCTGCCGTTTTCCAGCACGCTCTCGCCAAATAGTCTATTTAACGAAAACAGCCCCGGATCCCAGCCTACGGCGATGATGCCTACTTTTCCGCCTTTTTTAGCGGCGGCGTCTACTGCGGCGAAGTGCTCGGGGATTTTTGCGTGCGTATCGAAGCTATCTACGACGTTAAAATTTAGCGCAAACTCCGGCGTCTGCGTCGGTAAATCAGTCGCGCTACCGCCGCAAAGAACTAAAACGTCAAATTTGCCCTTGTACGCTAAAATTTCATCCGCGCTAAACACCGGCGTGCCGCATGTTTTTACCTCGCTTGGATTTCTGCGGCTAAAAACTGCTGTTAATTCCAAATCCTTGCTATTTTGTGCGGCAAGCTCTACGCCGCGACCCAAATTTCCATATCCCAAAACTGCTATTTTTATCTTTTGACTCATTTTTATCCTTTAAATTTAACTAGCGACAAAGTTTCACTTCATCAGCAAATAATAAATCACGTATATCCAGCTTAAAAATCCGTGAATTATCGCCCACAATATACTTTTATTAGCTCCCCATGATAGCGCGACGGCTATGACCGTGCCTAAAGTAAATCCGCCGATACTGCCCTTCATTTTTTCTCCTTGATTTAAAATTTAGGCTCAAACGAGCGGACTACTCGCCAAATACCTTTAGTTCGTCGCATACTTTGGCGAATTTCTCCTGCGCGCTTTGCAGTCCTTCGCGGTTGGCTTCAACCACGGCTTGCGGGGCAGAGGCTACGAATTTCTCGTTATTTAGCATACTTGATAGCTTTGCTATCTCTTTTTCTAGTTTAGTTTTTTGCGACCGCAGTCGCATGATAACAGCGCTCATATCCACGCCTTCAAGCGGCACGAACGCCTCTAAATTTTCGCTCACGTCGCGAGCTGCGTTTTCGATTTTATCGTCGCAGAACTCGATCTGCTCGCATTTGGCTAGCAGTGCGATATAGTTTGTCGCTTCGGTCAAATTTTCGTTTCCGTTTAGCTTGATGAAGGCTTTTGGGATTTTTGAGTTGCCTTGCTCGATGGTTGCCTTTGCGCGGCGGATCGCGACGATGGCCTCGATTACTAGCTCAAAAGTCTTTTCTATCTGCAAGTCGCGCTCGTTGGCCTGCGGATACTCCTCAACCATGATCGAGCTTGCGCTTTCTAAATTTGAGCCGCTAAGCTCGTGAAAAAGGTACTCGGAGATAAACGGCATAAATGGACTAAGCAGTCTCATCGCCTCTTTAAATATCGCTCCAAGCTCTTTTACGCTGCCTTTGTCGGCTTTGCTAAGCTCGATACCCCAGTCGCAAAACTCATCCCATAAAAATTTATAAATCGCGTTTGCCGCATCGTTAAAGCGGTAGGCGTCTATGTTTTCTCGCACTTCGCGCACGCACTCGTTAAATCGGCTTAACATGTATTTGCCAAGCTTGGTTTCTATTTTGATATCGCTTAAATTTGCAAATTTAGACTCGTTTAGCAGCAGATATTTGCTCGCGTTGTAAAGTTTGTTCGTGAAATTTCGCACGAGCTTCATCTTTTCGTCGCTTAGCTTTATATCGCGTCCCTGCACGGCAAGTAGCGCAAGCGTAAAGCGCAAGACGTCGGCGCTGTACTCCTCGATACTAACGAGCGGGTCGATGACGTTGCCTAGGCTCTTGCTCATCTTTCTGCCTTGCTCGTCTTTAACTAAAGCGTGCAGGTAGATATCGTCAAACGGTAGCTTGCCTAGCGCATTTTCGCCCTGAAACATCATCCTAGCCACCCAGAAAAACAAAATATCAAAGCCGGTGATAAGTAGGTTGTTTGGGTAAAATTCGGCCAAATCGCCCTCAAACCATTTCTCATTTTTTAGCTCCTCGTCGTTGCCCCAACCAAGCGTGCTAAACGGCCAAAGCCCCGAGCTAAACCAGGTATCAAGGACGTCCGGGTCTTGATGGAAATTTGTGCTTTTGCATTTTGGACACTGCGTCGGATCGCCTTCGTCCGCCCACTCGTGTCCGCACTCGTTGCAGTAAAATACCGGTATCTGATGCCCCCACCATAGCTGGCGCGAGATACACCAGTCGCGAAGCTCGCGCATCCAGGCGTTAAAGCTGTTTATCCAGTGAGCCGGGTAAAATTTGGCTAATCCTTCGCCGACTTTTGCGATCGCGTCGTCTGCGATCTGTTTTTTGACGAACCACTGCTTTGAGATGTATGGCTCGACGACGTTTTTGCAGCGGTAACAGTAGCCGACTTGATTTTCGTAGTCTTCGATCTTCTCGACGTTTCCGAGCTTTTCTAGCTCTGCTACGATGACGTCTCTGGCTTCAAGCCTTTCTAGCCCCTTAAACTGCGCGCACTGCTCGTTTAGGATACCTTTTTCGTCAAAAACGGTGATAAATTTTAGATCGTGTCTTTTGCCGACCTCGTAGTCGTTAGTGTCGTGCGCCGGGGTGACTTTAACAAGACCCGTTCCAAACTCCATATCGACGTGCTCGTCGGCGATGATCTCGATCTCGCGACCGATTATCGGCAGGACGACTTTTTTGCCGATCAAATTTTTATAGCGCTCGTCGTTCGGGTTTACCATTACGGCGGTATCTCCGAAATAAGTCTCTGGCCTTGTCGTTGCCACAACGATATACGGCAAATTCTCGCTTTGATATGCTTTGTTAGAGTGGATTTCTCCTCGGTCACGCACGACCAGTGCGCTCCCGTCGTCAAAATCCACTCCGCCTCGCCTCTCTTTGCGATAATTCGCCTCCTCTTTTTGGTTTAAATTTTGCGCCTCATTGGCACCCCTCTTGCAACCAGCAAATTCATCGCACGATACTTCGGCTTGCTTATTTGAATTTGATGTTAAATTTTGATCGTCTACGAGATAGTACCTCAAATGATAAAGCTTGCCTTTGTTTTCTTTATGCTCGACCTCGATGTCACTGAGCGCGCCGTCGTGCGTACACCAGTTTATCATGTAGTTTTCGCGTACGATGAGCCCTTTTTCGTAGAGATTTACGAAAGCCTTTTTGACCGCTATCCTTAACCCTTCATCCATAGTAAATCTTTGGCGCGACCATGCCGGAGAGACGCCTAGTTTACGCATCTGATGAACGATCATTCCGCCGCTTTTTTCTTTCCACTCCCAGACTTTTTCTACGAATTTTTCGCGTCCGAGCTCTTCTTTTTTGATACCCTGGGCTAGGAGTTGCTTTTCAACGACGTTTTGCGTGGCGATACCTGCGTGATCAAGGCCTGGCTGCCAAAGCGTTTTGTAGCCGTCCATTCTTTTGTAGCGCGTCATTATGTCTTGCAATGTGAATGTTAGGGCGTGTCCGATATGAAGCGAGCCTGTTACGTTTGGAGGCGGCATCATGATGCAAAATTTACGTCCGTCTTTGCGGATGTTTTTGTTCGCGTCTATCTCGAAATATCCGCGTTCTTCCCAAATTTTATAAAATTTATCTTCTACTTCTTTTGCGTCGTAAAATTCCGCCATATTTTATCCTTAATAATTGTTTAAAAAATGTCGGATTTTACTACAAATTTGCTAATAGTATGTTTAAAATAGGTTGTTTTTTAGGAATAGGCAAAGAAAGCGAAGCGGCTGAAAAACCGCTTCGCAAAGGATCATTTGACGATAAATTCGTGCTGAGCTAGATCGTAGTCGCTCATGCTCTCGTCGTACATGTTTTCCGTGATAACCGCAGGTAGCATGCACTTACCGCTCATAACGACTCGAAGAGGCGTATAAAGCACATGTGCGTCCTTGCTGGCACTCAAACTATAAAAGCTCAAAACTCTGTCGTCCTCGATGTTTTGATGCTCGAGAGTTAAAGAGTTTTTCGTAGCTTCAGTTCTTACGTTTGGTACGATATTTTCGTTTACTACCTCAAGGCAAGGGCTGATCGTTTCGTTTATCACGCCGTTTCTGATAAACTCATTCGTTTTTAGCGATAGCTTAGAGTAGATGATATCGTTTACCTTTAGTGCGTTGATATCGATCTCTTTGCCGTCTTTGCCGACGAAGGTTCTATAGATATCAAGCCCTTTCTTGTCAAATTTGTGATTTACGTCTAGCTTTTTGTAGCCTGACGCGCTAACGCCTAGATACACGGCTGCGCCGTTTTCAGGTACGATAGTAATCTCAGGCTTTTTAGGAGCGATATTGATAGCTCCGCGACCGTCGAAATTTAGATCGTGTCCGTCGGCGATTAGCTTAAATTTGTTCTCGCTTGAGACGTCTTTGATATATGCTCTTAGCGCTCTTAGAGTAAATGCGCGCTCCTGCGTCGAATGTAGCTTATCGACGCGAGCGATCAGGTAGTCGGCTAGCTCGTCGCTAAATGCGTTTTTCTCAAAGTGATTAGCGTGTAAAAGCAGCATAAAGGCCTTGTTTCTGATCTCTGAACCGAAGTTATCTGCTAGCTCTTTTTCGCGGTCAAAGGTCGATTTGTTTAGTCCTTTTAGCACTTTTTCGCTCTCTTTATTTAGTCCCTCGTTTTTGAGGATCGCCGCCATCAAGTAGCCCTCAAGCGCGCTGTTTTGGTATCTCTTTTGATCGTATAGAGCGTTTAGCTTTGATCTATCGAGTTTCTTTTGCGTGCTTAGGACGTAGGCTGCGTAAAGGGCTTGGAAGTTATCGTTACTGCCAAATGCCTTTAGCCAGTCGATCGCTTTACTTTTTACGTGGCTATCTAGCGCAAAGCCTGATTTTTCAAGCGTAAATAGCATATCGATAGCGTAGATCGAAGCAAAGTTGTTCGTGTAGCTTAGCTGATCCCAGTAGCCGATGCTGCCGTCTGTTTTTTGCATATTGATGACGTCTTGCAAGCCTGCTTCGACGAATCTTCTTCTATCGGCTTCTTTTGCTTTAGCTTCTTTAGAATCATCTCCGCCAAGCACTAGGAAATTTAGCTCAAAAAGCTTACTTGAGCGCTGTTCGGCGCATCCGTAAGGGTAGTTTACGAGCTTGTCGCTATTTGCGCTTAGTACGCCTTTTATAGAGCTTGAGGCGTCGATCCTGATGCGTTTAAACTCGCTGTCAAGCTTAAATGTTTTCTCTACGGTAGCCTGGAAATTTTTAGCGTAGGTGCTAAGCGGATAGGCGTGGATGACGTCAAGCTTTTGCGAGTATGTATAGCCGTTTTTGCCGTCGTTTGCGGTGAAATTTATATATGATTTGCCCGTAGCGTTAGCATCGATGACGAAATTTAATTTCGCATTTTCGTTAGGTTTTAGCTCGATGCTATCGACTGCTAGCTGTGCGTTTAGGTTCGTATCTATGCTTAGAGCAACGGTTTTTGGCTCTTTAGTCGTGTTTATCACTCTTAGCGTGTAGTTTACCTGATCGCCTTGGATCAAATACGCCGTTTGCGTCGGTTTTAGGATGATATCGTCTTTTACCTTGACTGCGTTTACGCTAAAGCCGA
>CALCKS010000266.1 GCA_937965895.1 uncultured Campylobacter sp. | reverse complement strand
AAAAATGCGGCTACGCTTGACCGAAGTAGGGAATAGCATTTTTTTTGTAGCTAATTTGCAAAAAATAAAATTTTGTGATATGATGCTTGCTAACAAAAAAGGACTATGGCGAAAGAAAGAGATTAATTTCTCTGCTTAAGCTTAGAAGCTTAAATATCCTTAGACATTAAAAAACTGTTTAACAAAATCGTTTAAGTTTCGGCTCTTTTTCCTAGCATTTCCTTTGTATTTTTGCAGTTATTTAAAAATACTTAGTCAGTTTTTAAAAAATACTGACCTAGTTTTTACATTATCCCTATTTTAGGGCTTTGTAAGCATAATGCGAACCCCGCAGGTCGCACCATAATTCTTATTTAATTCCAACAAAAATCTTCCAAGCCATCAATGATTTTCCAACTTCAAAAGCACTGATCAATCAAAACAAGTCGATATTATTCGCCACAACCATGTTCTTGCGCTAGTGCCTCCCATTACCCTAAAGAGTCAAATTTACTGTGTATACTCAAAATACTTGAGATTGCTTTAATACTACATTGTTCATAAGAAGCAAATCGCATCTTTACATGGCTGATCAGCATAACCAAATTTAAAAAGAAGTTTACAAATTTAAAATAGTTTTTACTAAGCTTTACCGCTCATAAACTTCTCGAATAACCACAAAAATAAATTTAGGTTTTAAAATCGATAAAAAAGTAGCCGTCTAGCAAGATAAATTTAATCCTTTATTGCTAGTATCTAAATTTAAAAATAAGTGCAAAACAATAAGGAAGGAAATAAAAATCACAAATTTACTAGGTAAGCGCCTGAAGTCAGTCACAAAATTAAAAAGCGACCGAACTCCTAAGAAGCCGGTCGCTTAAATTTACCTCGGAGCCAAACGTCAAATTTGAAAATTCGGCTCCGAATTTTGTCTTACATAAATACCGGTATCGTGGTGTTTTGTAAGAAATACTTGGTCGTACCGCCCAAGAAAATCTCCCTAAAACCGTTTTCTGCATATCTAGCCGCTACGATTAGGTCGAAATTTCCATCCGTCGAGGCTTTTAAAAGCGGTTCGCCCGGGACCGAAAAAGTTCCTACAACCTCAAAATCCGCATTTATGCCGTGCAGCGCGAAGTATTCATCCAGCCTCTTTAAGCTAGCCTCGCTTTGATCGCCCAAATTTGCCTTTGAAGTGATGCATTTTACGCGCTTAGCCTCTTTTAAAAGCGGTAGCGAGCTGGTAATGGCGCGCGAGCTCTCAGGTGTACCGGTCCAGCTTACCAGGATATTTTCCGCGCTAAATTTAGTAAGTTTTCTAGGAATCACGATAACGTTTTTGCCGCTTTTTAGCACCGCCGCCTCAAATGTGCCAGTGATCTTACCGTCAAGCGGTACTGCGGCAACTACCATATCGCAAAATTTAGACTCCTGCTCGACCACCACGCTTCGCTTGCCGCTTTTTGTGGTAAATTTAGCCGTCGTCTTGCCCTCGATCGGCTCGTCGCTGACCTGTACGTCTAACTCTTCGCAAAGTTTATGGAAAATAGTCTCGTTACGCTCGTGTTCGACGCCAAGCTCAGCCTTCGCCGCCTTTAAAAACTCATCGTAAAGAACTCCGCCCCTAAGCGTCATTTTCATATTATAAA
>CALCKS010000265.1 GCA_937965895.1 uncultured Campylobacter sp. | reverse complement strand
TCTGCTCGGACGTCACGCAGCGCACGGGCGGCGCGATAAGCTACATTTACAAGGTATTTTTCCACGCCTTTGGGCTCTCCAAATGGCCGCAGGAATACAACTACCCCTACGCGAGGCTGGATACTAGCACGCCCATCTCGCCTCTGACGGATAGTCCTTACGTCGCCACGGACGGCGAGCAGGTATTTTACGAGGGTAAAATTTTAGCGGGTGCGGATGCAAAAAACCTAAAACAGATAAGGCTAAAAATCATACACGAAGATGGCCCCGAGCTGCCCGCGCACTTTCGCCCGGTCGATCGGTGGCTGAGTGACGGGCGCAGCGTTTATAAAGGCGGCGAGAGGCTAAATTTCACGCCTAGCGAGCAGATGTATCTCGTGGAGCCAAACGCCGGCATAGAGTTTCTTTTTGATCCCGCTACGGGCGCGGTGTTTATGGATGGCGAGAGGTTTGAGACTGCAAACGAGCCCTATACGCCGCTAAATTTTCAGAGCGGGCATCAGGAATACATGCTGTTTGCGAGCAAAAACGGCATATTTTATCTAAGCAAGGATAAAATTTTAAATCGTCCGCGCGGCAGCGGCGCCGAAGGTCGGATAAAAGACGCTCTTTGGTACGTTTATTATAAATTTGGCGGGGAGGGCGGTAAGCTAAGCGCGCTAAAAAGGGCGGGTGACAATCCGTTTAAAGGCGCCGTGCGGCAGATTTCGGAAAAGCTTTTGAAAGACGACGCGGGATTTTACTATCTAAATTTCTACTCGCATAGCGTTTACGTCACGGGTCGCAGCGGCAGGCATCTGGATAAGCGGACGAATTTCATCGAGCTGCGAAAGATCACGCTAGACGTGCATGATGATGAGGTGATGGCGCAGATCGCGGACGAGGCGGCGCGAAACCCCGAGATGTCGCAGCCTGTTTTTATCGCGCAGGACGTGGAGTATGAAAACGGCACAGCCTTTTATATGTATTGCCTCGCGGCGGTTTTATTGCTTGGCGCTTGGATTTATAGCTATTTTAGAAAGCGCAGCTTGCGGCGCAGTTAAATTTGCCGTCAAATTTGCTCTAAATTTACAACCTTTCTTACCGATTTATTACGATTTCTAGCTAAAATCGCAGTGAAAAAAAATCAAAAGGAAATCCAATGGAAAACAAAATCATGGATAGCGTCAAGGGTGGCTTTTGGACGAAGCCCGTCATCATTTTCGTCCTGCTTTTGCTGCTGCTTATCCCGCTAGGTTTCATCAGCTCGATGATCTCTGACCGCGCCTACGTCAAGCGTACCGCCGAGGAGTCCATCATGCAGCCAGTCGGCGGCCCGCTTAGGATCGAGGGCGTTTTGATCTCGGTGCCGTACAAAAAACAAGCGGCCGTCTATAACGAAAACGGCGTACCTACGGTATCGCAGACTACCGAGCAGATCATGATAGCGCCGCAGTCATACGAGCTATCGACCCAGCTAAATCCGCAGTATCTAAAGCGCGGTATCTTTAGCGTGCCCGTTTTTAACGGCGACGTCGCGCTAAAAGCCAAATTTGCCCCGCTAAATTTCGAGCAGCTAAATATCGCAGAAAGCGACATTTTACTAAGCGAGGCGACGCTGATTTTAGGCGTAGGCAGCAAAAAGACCTTTACCGCATTTCCCGCGCTAAAAGCAAACGGGCAGGATCTCGCGCAGTCTTTTGCGCCGCCTAAATACTCACCCTTTGCCCAAAGCGTCCACTACAAACTACCTGCAAATTTAGCAAACGGCGGCTTTGAGCTAGCGGGCGCGCTATCTATGCAGGGCGGGCAGAGCGCGAGCTTCGTCCCTGTGGGGCAGGATAATAAATTTGACGTAAAATCCTCGTGGAGCTCGCCGTCTTTTAGCGGCGGGTGGCTGCCGAAATCTCGCGAAGTTACGAGCAGCGGCTTTAACGCGCAGTGGGAGATCTCGGGCCTTAGCACCGGCATTCCGCAGGCGTGGATCATGGATGGCAGGCGCGAGATGGGGTTTGAGGGCGTCGAGGCTAGCTTCATCAGTCCCGTAAACAACTACTCGCTCATCGCGCGCTGCGTGACCTACGCGATCTTGTTTTTAGCGGTGCCGTTTTTGGCGATATTTTTGTGCGAAATTTACAGCCGCGTCCGCATCCATCCGATCCAGTACCTGCTCATCGGAACCGCCGACGTGCTGTTTTACCTGCTCGTGCTCTCGTTTTCCGAGCATATCAGCTTCCTAGCCAGCTATCTCGTTGCAGCCGCAGCCGTGTGCGCGACGATACTTTTTTACGGCTCGGCGATCTTTCGGGCGCGCAAATGGGGCGTATTTATCGCGCTCGTGCATGCGGTTAGCTACTGCTTGCTCTACGGTATCTTGCAGTCCGAGGACTACGCGCTTTTGATGGGCAGCGTGATGATATTTGCGGTGATTGCGCTTGTTATGTATTTGACCAGGAAGATAGATTGGTACGAAAATGGGCTGAAAATTTAGCTCTTTGCGGCTTGTCTTTTTGGTTTATACGTCGTTGGAAACTCGGTCGGCTTCGGTCACGGACGACTAGTCCGCTCCCTCGCCTCCGTCGTTTCCGCCTCGTCTAAACGCAAAAATACTTCGCCTTAACTTTTTACGTTCAAATTTGAAGTTAAATTTTACTCGCCGAGACCTGTGCCCCAAAAATGCTAAACTAAAAAACGTGCGGCGCGACAGCGCGGTCGCACCCCTTGAACGTGCAGTGGGGTTGGAGAGGGTTTGGGAGAGGAAGGGGAGACGCTTCGTAAGTAGAGCCCCTTCCTCTCCCAAAGAAAAGAGAAAGGCGGATATAAAAGGGAGCTCTTTTGCTTCGGCTTTGCCTCGCAACTGCAAAGCAGAGCGTAATTCAAGCCCCTTCCCCCTTAACAAGAAAGGCTGATTTGCGCAAAAAGCTAATGCACAACACCAAATTTAACAAAACCAAATTTAGCACCTTAAAGATGCGGGTCTCGGTGCGTCAAATTTGGATTCAAGATTATTCAAATTCGGTTTCGTCGCAAATCTACGGTGAGCGATTTGCACGCGTATTTTGCCGCCTTTGCGAAGGAGCGGGCCGAATTTATAACCGCGAAAGCAAAAAGCGGTAAAATGCGCTAAAAAAGGAAAATTTATAAAATGAGCGAAAATTTACAAAATAGCGGCGCGGGCGGGCTAATTTTGGGCATAGAAAGCAGCTGTGACGATAGCTCGGTTGCTCTGCTAGACATAGAAACGCTGGAGCTAAAATTTCACAAAAAAATATCGCAAGATGCCGAGCACTGCGCATTTGGCGGAGTGGTTCCGGAGCTAGCCGCGCGCTTGCATACGGCTGCGCTACCTAAAATTTTAGAGCAGATCAAGCCCGAGTTACCGCGCGTAAAAGCCGTCGCTGTCACGAACGAGCCCGGGCTCTCCGTGAGCCTAGTGGGCGGCGTCGCGATGGCAAAGGCGCTCGCCTCATCGCTGCGCGTGCCGCTAATCGCCGTAAATCACCTCGCCGGGCACGTGTATTCGCTATTTTTGTCACAGGAGGCGCGTCTGCCAGCGGGCGTGCTGCTCGTTAGCGGCGGGCACACGATGGTGCTAGATATCGGCGCGGACGGGGCCGTGAGCGTACTGGCCGCGACGATGGACGATAGCTTCGGCGAGAGCTTTGACAAGGTCGCAAAGATGC
>CALCKS010000264.1 GCA_937965895.1 uncultured Campylobacter sp. | reverse complement strand
AGTGGTTTTACGAAAAATGCGAGCCGTCTCGCGAGTGAACCGTGTATCGTTCAAATTTCGCGTAGCGACGCGATGATGTTTGGCTGCGTGGCGGATTTTGGCGTCTAAATTTGACGCGCGGCGGAGTATGGTTTTTAAATAAAATTAGGAGAAAACGTGAAAAATTTGGACGAAATTTTACTCTCTTTTGACGAAAATACGCAAAATGTTTTATTTCTAAACGGCAAGAGCGCTAAACACCCCGTTTGGGACGATGCGGACGAAGTTTTCGCAAAGGCGGTGGAGCAAATTTTAGACAAAAGCCTAGGGTTGCAAAAGGGCGTAAACTATAGCAAAACGCCTAAATTTTATGACGCCAGGCCGCTCGCGTTTATCGGCGTGCATGCGCAGATGATCGGGCGAAAAAGCATAGGGTTTTTGCTCACGAGTCGGCATCTTTTGGTTAAATTTGACGCGTCGGCCGTAAATGTCGATGAGGTAGCGGCTGCGTTTAGGCTCGGCAAGTATTTGCAAAACGAGCTGGAAACTCTCGCGTGGCAAGAGCTGGAAAAATGCGAATTTGAAATCGACGGCGAGATGAAAGCGGCGATGAAAAGGGCGCTGAAAGCCGTTTTAAACGCTATTTTTGAGGACGGAGTCCAAAACGACGAGGCGAAAATTTCCGATAAACTTTTAGAGCTAGGCCTCGGCGAAGCGCTAAAAACGCCGCTTGACGAGAGCAAGCTGTTAGCCAAATCGCTCGGCGTTTTTAAGCCTAGCTCGCCGATTTTTCATAGCCTAGATAGCGCGCTTTTTGGACTTGGTAAGCCTTTTGGCGTGATTTTGGACGAGCGGGGGCTCATTAGCCGCGACCTTATGGAAGAGCCCGTTTTTAGCTCGTGGGATGAGATCGTAGACGCGTCCATGGCGGTAAAAGAGGGCGAAGAGGACGTCATAATAATCGGCGAAAAAGAACATAAGATACCGTTTGAGCTAAAAGATAAAAAAGAAAATTTCGCCGAGTTTTTAAAATTTATGGCGGCGCTAAAAGCGTAAAATTTAAGCCGAATTTTCGTATAATCGCATAAAAACTAAGGAGA
>CALCKS010000263.1 GCA_937965895.1 uncultured Campylobacter sp. | reverse complement strand
GCAAGGTAACCTCAAAAGCGGAGCTTTTAGGCGGGGATAAAGCGACTAATAATCTTGAAAAAGCGCAGATGGATTATGGTAAAAAAAGGTTGAGCTAGAGGAAGCGGAGAAAATTTATGCCGAAGACGCTAGCGTTAAGAATTCCCGCCGCGTAGATAAGGCGCGCAAGTCGTTTAAGCAGGCGCAGCTAGACTTAGAGGCGGCAGAAGAGATAAAAGAGAAAGCCGATAGGCGAAAAGGCAAATAAGGTCGCTGCAAAGCTATCTTAGCTATCTTGAAAAAATAAAAAAATACGAACGGTTTAAAATGAAATTTTTGGATATATTTTTGAATATAAAATCAGAATATCGAAGTTTAGCTCACGAGGCTTTTTGTGAGCTTTTTAATGATGAGTTTCGCGAGTGCGGCGTCTTTAGTCTTTTGGAAGTTGAAGATAACCGTAATTTTAGGGCTTTAGATTTTCTTTATTGGAGTGATGAGTTTGGCATCAAATGTGTTGCGCGTCTTGATTTGCCTAATTTAACGTTTGTTTCGGTTGATTATGACTTTTTTAAGGATATATCCGTTAATGAATTTTACGATAGGATTTTGTGCTTGTTAAATAAGGAATTCAAGCAAGCACAGTTAGACCTTGAAGCAGCAGAGAAATAAGAGAAAAAGCCGATAGGCGAAAGGGAAAAATAATGAAAAGTTTTGGTATAAATTTTGAAAAAAATCTAAGCATTAAAACGGCAGCGGGAATAGGTCGAAAAGCTGTTTTAGAGATTATCGCAAATGATATCATAAAACAAGGTTTTAACGTTGAAATCAATCTTGACTGCGAAATGTGCGAAGAATATGAGCCTTTGGTAAAGAAAGTCGCAAGCAAACACAATGATAAATACGATAATATTATATTCGGCATAATAGACGGCGCTATAAACGAAACAAGTAGTAGATATTTATTTAGAAAGTATATGTCTTTATATGACAATAAATATAAAGATGTTAATAATATTATTTGTTTATACTCTTTATCAACGCTCGAAATAGGCAATAATACGGATTTTGATTACAATATATGTTTTGATAAGAAAAAAGATAATAATAAAAAAAGCGACGATAAAAAAGACGGTTACGATAGAATAATTTTTGATTTAAAAAATAAAGAAGTCGTCGGTCGTTTAAGTGAAAAAGAAATAAAGAGTTTTATATAAATAGAAAATTTGCGTCGTAAAAGCGTGATTTATCTCGCGCTTTTACGAGAAAAAGGATTTAAAATGGCTACAAAAAATGAAATTTTAACTTTACTAAAAACGATAAAGCAAGATTATCAAAATTTCGGACTTAGTAAAATCGGGCTTATCGGTAGTTACGCCAAAGGCACGTATAAAGAAAATAGCGATATTGATATAATATTTGACGTTACCGACGAGCTTGACGAACTAAGCAAAAGCGACGACAAATGCGCTTTAGCGTATTTGGATATGATGTGCGATATAAAAAATCGCGTAGAGTTAAAATTTAACAAAAGCGTCGATGTTGTAGATACTGGCGGTTTGCAGCCTTTGAGAGTAAGGGAATTGTTTGTAAAGGACGCGATTTATGCTTAATAGCGCCCATTTTAAAGTTACCGAAGACGAATTTAACAAATTTGAGTTTGGACGAGCCAAGGATCAAGAGGGAAGCCCTCTTGATCAAATTTAACAATCTAGCGCTTAGCCCTAGGGCGGTGAAACCGCCGAAGGGGTATATTTGAATTTAGCTTAAATTTAGCCGAATTTATCTTTCAAATTTAACCTTATTCTACTCCAAAGCCTGCGCGAGATCGGCGATGAGGTCGTCGGCGTTTTCTAGGCCGACGCTTATTCTGATTAATTCTTTTGTTATGCCGGCTTTCGTTAGCTCCTCGCTCGAGAGCTGCTGGTGCGTGGTGGAGGCTGGGTGCGTGATGAGCGACTTTGAGTCGCCGAT
>CALCKS010000262.1 GCA_937965895.1 uncultured Campylobacter sp. | reverse complement strand
AGACAATAAAGATAAGCTCGAAGGCATCTTTAGAAGCATCGACTTTAATAATAAAAACAAGCTTGGCGACACAAAAGAGAGAAACGCCATCTTGAAAAATTTGCTTGAAGACTTTAGCGACGCTAGGCTAGATCTTCGCCCCTCTATGCTTGAAGGCAACGACATAATAGGCGACGCATACGAGTATCTCATAGCTCACTTTGCAAGCGACGCGGGTAAAAAAGGCGGAGAGTTCTACACGCCAAGCGAGGTTTCTACGCTTCTTGCAAAGCTAGTTGAGCCAAAAGATGGCGATATGATCTACGATCCTACTTGCGGCTCTGGCTCGCTTCTTATCAAGGCTTCAAAAGAGGTCGGTAGTAAAAATTTCCGCCTTTACGGACAAGAAAAAAACGGACAAACTCACGCACTTTGCAAGATGAATATGTTCTTACACGAGATAAACGACGCCATCATCGAGTGGGGCGACACGATCAGAAACCCGCTCCACCTGCAAGATAACATCATCAAAACATTTGACATAGTCGTGGCAAATCCTCCGTTTAGCCTAGATAAATGGGGTGCTGACTTTGCCGAGAACGATCCTTTTATGAGATTTAGCAGCTATGCTTTGCCGCCAAAGAGCAAGGGCGACTACGCATTTGTCATACATATGATAAAAAGCCTAAATAAAAACGGCAAAATGGGCGTCGTACTTCCGCATGGCGTGCTATTTCGCGGATCTAGCGAGGGCAAGATACGCCAAAAGCTGATCGAGGAAAATTTACTTGACGCCGTTATCGGACTGCCGGCAAATTTATTTTACGGCACGAGCATACCTGCCTGCATACTCGTTTTTAAGAAAAACCGCGCAAACGAAGATGTGCTATTTATCGACGCTAGCAAAGAATTTGAAAAAGGCAAAAACCAAAACTCTCTAACCGAGCAAAATATCGAAAAGATAGTCTCCGCCTATAAAAATAGAAGCGAGATAGAAAAATACTCCCACGTAGCAAGCCTTAGTGAGATAAAAGATAACGACTACAACCTAAATATCCCTCGCTACGTCGATACTTTTGAAGAAGAAGAGGCGGTGGATATCGAGGCGACAAAGGCTGAGATTTTGCGCCTTGAAGCCGAGCTAAAAAGCGTTCAAGGCAAGATGAGTGAGTATCTTGCGGAGCTTGGGTTATGAGCGAATTTAAAAATTTACCGAGCGGGTGGAAGGTCGTGAGGCTTGGGGAAATTTGCAATGTTAAACAAGGATTGCAAATCCCTATATCGGAAAGATTTTGTGAAAATGCAAAAAATAGATACTTTTATATAACAAATGAATTTCTAAAAGAAAATTCGGAAGTTAAGTATTATATTGAAAACCCACCAGAGGGTACCATTTGTTTTTGTGATGATATATTGATGACAAGAACTGGTAATACTGGTAGAATTGTTACAAATGTTTCTGGTGTTTTTCATAATAATTTTTTTAAAATTATATACGATAGACAAATTATTAAAAACGAATATTTTGTTTTTTTGCTTACTGGATCAAAAATACAAAACGAAATTTTAAAAAGAGCTGGGAGCTCAACAATACCAGACTTAAATCATGGTGATTTTTTAAGTATAAAAATTTCAATTCCGCCATTAGACGAGCAAGAAAAGATAGCGGAAATTTTATCTACTTGGGATGAGGCTATAAATTTGACTATAAATTTGATAGAAAACAAAAAGCGGTTTAAAAAAGCTCTTATGCAAAATTTACTTACAGCCAAAATCCGCTTCCCTGGGTTTCAAGACGAGTGGCGAGAAGTGACCATTGGCGAGCTTTTTGAAGTTAAAAAAGGACAAGGTTTGTCAAAAGAAATGTTGGATACTAATGGCAAATTTGAATGTGTTTTATATGGTGAGCTTTATAC
>CALCKS010000261.1 GCA_937965895.1 uncultured Campylobacter sp. | reverse complement strand
TTTCATTTTTGAAAATAGATTCTCGGACTTTTTATATATTGCTAACTACCTAAAATTCATTATCTTAAGCATAAATTTAGTAAAACGCTAGGAATTTGAAATTAAAATTTAGCTAGATTCTCGGACTTTTTAGCTATATATGATATAATGGCGCTTTTCAATAGTTCTTTAAAAACTCATTGTTAATCTTAATGCGTTTTTTAGGCTATTTGATTCAAATTTCCCCGATCTAGGGGATTGAAACAAGTCTGGTAAACGATCAAAATACGCCTTCCCGTATTTGCATTTGATTCAAATTTCCCCGATCTAGGGGATTGAAACGTAATTTGTTGAACCATGCTCGCCCTATCTTTCCGTTCCAATTTGATTCAAATTTCCCCGATCTAGGGGATTGAAACTCCTCCTCGGCATTGTAATAACTAGGCGAGTTAAATTATTTGATTCAAATTTTCCCCGATCTAGGGGATTGAAACGATACGGCACTGTTTAAATCCTTGAGACTAATTTCTTATTTGATTCAAATTTCCCCGATCTAGGGGATTGAAACATTATTATATGGAGTGAATGTCGGCGTAAAGCATGCCGTATCGATTTTTTATTTGATATATTTGCTTGCTCAAGCTTGTAAAATTTTGTTTCGCATCTTTATGTGTTATAGTTTTCAAGCCAGCTGTGTCTACTAGTGGTTTAGTTTTTAATTTTATGCCTTTTTTGATAATCGCATCATAATATTTTTCAATAAACGTTGCGAAAAATAAATTGAGTTAAAAATGTGTACGGTAGAAGTTAAATACAAAGAAGCCATAGCCAAGAAAATAATAGTTGAGTTTTAGGGAGTAGTAAATTTAACAGACGCATTGATAAAGTTTGAAATTTTATGAAAATTATTGCCCATTCTCAGAAATTAAAACTCGGCTGGCGTAAGCTGGCTACTAATATACTATGAATTTAATAGTATAATAATATTGTTTTACTTAGGTAAAAATATTCGTCCGTGAAGTATTTTATGACAGCCTGAGCTTTGCAAGTCTGTTAGTCAAAGGCTGAAAACTTATGCCAAAGGAGGTCGTGATTTTTGCTGCAAAGATTTAAACTGAAAAATATAGGCGGTATTGTTTTTTAAAATATATCAATACCGCCTATATTAACAAGCGGGTATATTTTAATCAATAATTAATTTTTATTATCCAGTGCAGATGGATGATGCTAGACTATAAAAAGCATATAGTCTAAATTTTTTAATATTTACTTAAATTCTACAAATCAAATTAATTTAATATTATTATCATATGTATATAATATTATAATAATATCTAACTAAATATCTTAAAGCGTATATATTGGTTTATACCCATTCCTATTTTTTCGGCTTCTAGTTTAACGCGCTCAAACTCGTCTTGCGTGAAATAAAGCAAAAACGACTTATCTCGTTTTAAATTTTTAGGTTTTTTTATCTCTGATGTTTCGCCTCGTGCTTGATTGATAAAATTCTCTTCGCTCTTGGTTGTAGCGGCACTTACCTTTTTAAATCCCATTTTTATTCCTTTATATTTTCTTTAACTACTTGCAAGAGCTCGGCGTAAAAGCTCTCGAAATCATCAAGCGCCCTATCCCCGTTTTTACAAAATTCGCTCAAAATATTACCGCTTGCAACTATTTTTCTATACACTTGCCTTTCGTAAATGACGGATTTTAACAAAAAAACGTCGCTCAAATTCCGTTCTTTTTTAGCGTCCCCTATATATTCGCGCATATTTTCAAGCTCTTTTGCCAAAAATGGATTTGGCGAAACGCGATTTACTAAGACTAGCGTCAATAACTTTTCATTTAGTACTTTTGCCTCGCTACTTAAATCAAGCATACGATCAAGCACGCTTACGTCGTATTGCGACGGTATCGTAGGAATAATTAATACATTTGAAGAGAGCATCGCTTTACGCATCTCTTTACTATCTCGCCCACCCGTATCAACCACTATTGAGTCGAAATTTTCACTCATGCGTTTTATCTCATCTCCCAGGCTAATGCCGGTTTTTGAGACACTTGAAAATAGCGGTTTAAGATCAGACTGGCTTCTGATATCCGAAAAAACTTCGGTAGAGCGCTGAGGGTCGGCATCTATTAAAAGTACGTTATCTCCGTCTTCTGCAAGCCTTGCGGCTAAATTTACGGCCAGTGTCGTCTTTCCGCTACCGCCTTTTTCATTTACTATTGATATAACCATTTACTTATCCTTTTGCGTTGTGTAAAAATATTATATCATAAAAATAGCAGTATAATATCTAAATACACATGTTGCAATATAGTTATAATATCTAAATAATATCTATTTTTGTAAGTATAACGCAATTAGCGCTCTTTATCTTGATCGAAAAAAGTAGTCAATTAAGATTTATCGCATAAGTCAGTATACTAAATATTAAAAAGTATGCAACAAGCATATAGATATTTTTGCAACAAATTTAATACATGATTTAGCGTTATAAATACTACCCTCTCTTGAACTTATTGCTCTTTTGTGTGCGTTTAAACTAAAGATAGCCAAAAGATTTTTAGGATTAATAACAAGTTACTATATGGCTATTAAGCATCCTATAAAAAATAGTATGTATAATAGTAAGTATAAAACATAAAAAGGGGCGGCGTGTCGAGTCTTGATAAATTAATCAAAAAACTTGAAAATAATTCGAAAAATGCAAGCTTTGACGACGTTAAGCGCCTGCTATTAAATCACGGATATGAATTAGATCACGTTAAAGGCTCGCACCATAAATTTAAAAAAGGCGGCGACACTGTAGTCATACCGCACCATAAGCCGATTAAAGAGATCTATGTTTTACAGATTTTAGCAAAGATAAGGGAGTCATGATGAAAAAAGACTTGAACTATTATTTAAACTTGCCGTATACGATCACGATCAAAAGACTGGATGACGGAGATTATTTTGCTCAGTACGCAGATATAGGGCTAACTAAAAATAATCTAATGGCCGGCTGGGGAGCTACTGAAGCCGAAGCCATAGCGGATCTAAAAGAAGCTTTTGCTTGCTATGTCGAAGAGGCTCTTAAAAACGACGAAAGTATCTATGAGCCGATTGATGAAAACGTCAAAGTCCGCATAAATTTAACTATACCTAAAGGCGTTTTAAATGCAATCGATGCGGTTACGAATAACCGCTCGGCATGGCTTAGCGAGCTAGCTAAAAAGGCGTTGGCGGTATAATTTTACACACCTTGTTAATATATGGGCTAATCTCCATATTTTTCAAAAGTATTTTTAAAATGTCTAAAGTTGTCGAAAAGCATGGCGGTCAAGTATCCGTCATCGACATTTAAAAACTTTATCTAGTAGCGTTTAGATATAAGAACTTTATCATATTTCATTAAAGAATATAAGGGGGAATCTGCCCACCCTACTCTACATAATATATTATATGCATAGCGAATTTTAAATTATATAAAAATAATTTAATTTTGATAAGTTTGGTGTGTAATTTTGCAGACCACTTAAATATCATAGTAAAAGCCTATTGTCCACATGTTTATGTAAAAACAACATATTTTAAATTATACTATTAATATAATATCTAAATACCTATATTATAGTATATTTATAATATTTTAATCATATTAATATAATATTATACTAAGAAGTAATTTTTAAAAAAAATACAAAAAACACGGTACTAAAACATGATACTATTGCATGGCACTTTATTGCAATATCTAGTAAGAATATTTTATATCATAAAGATATTATAATAATATTTTTACATTACTATTTTAATATTATTATACTAACTAATCAATATCTAAATTATACTAAAATAAGATTATTGCAATAAATAAAACCAAAATAAAATCAAGACTATTTTTGGCCCATATTGTTTAATCACCGCCCTACCCTTTTACTAATCATAGCAAAACGCACAAAAAGTTTTTAAGTATCTTTATTGCTATAGTTTAGCCGCATGACATCATACACACAATTCGTCCAAGCCAAAAAAGAGATAAGTACTTTGAATGTTTTGACAGTAAAATTTATCGGCAGGCCAGCAAATACTAGATTTTTCCGCCCTACTCTCTTATTCTTTTTTTATTTGTATATTTTTCTAAATTTTTAGAATAGTATTACTTGAGTGCTTCCTACTATATTGTATATTTTTGACCCTTGTTTTATCATCTTAAAGTACCATTCCAAATTTTAGGCTTGCCAAAAAAATTAGAACGACAATTTTCTTAATTCTTTATTGTTTTTATCATAATTAAGTAATCCTTTATTTGATAGAGTATTGATAAAAGTAAAAATTTATAGTATTAAAACATAATATAAATTTTAATATAGTACTACGATATTATATATTGGTACTATTATTTTTATATTTTAAGAATACTAATATCATATCTAAATAATATTATATAAATATTTTTATAGCATTTTAATAATATTGAAATACCACTAATACAAAAATCAAATAAATCTATAAAATAAGTGACATCAGCCTCTTATTTACATAAAAACATTATAAATTACTTACAATAGCATAAAGTCAAGAGGCCAAGCATGCTCATTTTAATACTAATCTATACATACTAAAATAGTATTGCAGATTTTTACAAAATGGCTTGTGGGTGTAATCTATATTTAGGAATATGTTTAAATCAATAGGACTCAACGAGAAAATATTTTATAACTTATATATTGAAGAGACAGTATAACAAAAAAAGAGTACGCATATGATTTGGTTTTTAGTAATATCATACAGTACTAAAATACATTCGCAACCTTAGTCGTTATAAATTTTATTTAATATCATTAAAATGCTATAATAGTATTATAAGGATATTATAACAATACTTTTATAATATTATTATATTATCTCTTTTAACTGTTTTCGCACTTCAGCAAGCCCTCTACTTTTATGCAAATCATTAAAATCACTGCACATGCTGTCAACCTCGATTGTATTAAAAACTGGCATACAAATACTTATATTTTTATAATTATTTTTTATATAAAGAGCTTTTTCTTTACCGATGTTTACCCTGCCCTCCTTCTCGCTTTTTAAATCATTATCGGCTGCGATGATAATGCGTAGATGAGGGAATTTTTCCTGTAAACCGCGTACTACATATTCTAAGTTACCAGCATCAACACCCACAACAGTAGGCACGCCGCTTGCTTCATGTACGCTTACAGCCGTAGCAAAGCCTTCACATAAAAATACTTTTCCAACATTAGACAAAATTTGATTATTAAGCGTTACCGTTTTTGAGTCATATGCAATGCCATCAGTAACAATATAAAAATTACCGCGTTTTTTTGCATAAATTTTTTCATTATTTTGTTTTTGGGCTTGAGAGAGTAGGGCGCCAATCATCTTGTCGCCATTTTTAAATATCCTCTGGATAGACCAAAATTTACCGCTCACATCAAAAAGCGGCATCAACAAATTCCCGTATATGTCTAGGCGTAAACCATAATTGCTATGTATCATTTTTTTAACAAGATATGGATGATTAGTTTCAGCCGCATAAGAGCGTAAAAATTCGTCTTTCAAGATATCTGCAGCCTTTGTATGCTCTTTTATCAGCTCAAGATCCCTTTCTTGCTGCTTTTTAATAAAATTTGAATTTTGCTTTATATTTTTAGTAGAGTAGGGCGCTTGAACACCCTCAGAGAGCGTAGTCCGCTCATTGCCACTTTGTAGCAAAGTATTATTGGATTGACTATTAACCAGCGAATTATCACTCTCATATTTCCAGTTTGTACTAAAACCGCTCTTGAAATTTTGAATAAAACCTGCCGGCATTTCGTTGTTGTGGCCTATATATGCACCGCTTTTTTGCGCACCTCTATCACCTTGTACCCGAACGCGATGAATAGCTCCATCCATAATAGGCATATCCACCTCAAGTCCAGCATCATTGAGTGCTATTTTAAATTTACATAGCACATCATTACTATCAAATATTTTTTTTTCAATATTTTTTTTAGGGTAGGGTAGGGTAGGGTAGTCAGTCTGTGATGTAATACCAGTATTTGTTTTTGCATTTTCTAATAATCGCATCAATCCTTCAACATCAAAAGTATCATATATAAACCACTTCTTCTCATCGTTATCCCACATGGCACCTATAGTTTTAGCTGCATTTCTTAGTAAGTAAGGGACATCAACGTAAATTTTTTTTCTTTTTTTTGGCATATTAAAATCCTATTATTATCATATTGCTAAAATATTTTTTAGATATTATTATACTAATAATCTAATATATATTAAAAATATTCTTTATTTATTTTATTTAACACAGTACAACGCCATGATAACAAGTTGCTTTTTATTTTTATTATACCCAATATGTGCCTTATAGCCTAACAACAAAAAAACAGCCAAACAAGGGGGGCAAAGCAAGAAGTCGTAAAAGGCGAAGGCTAGACGATGAAAGACAGCAAGCTTACTTATCTAGATAAGGTTAAATTTGAGCTCAACGACTGGCTAAAAGCTCAAACCGGTATAGACGATGCCATAACAGCCTCTTTGGCGTGGCTAAAGTCTGAACACCCCGCGCAATGCACGAGAATAAAAGGGCCGTGAAAGAGCTAATAAAATACGTACTGGATAGACCGAGTGTCGCAATAGACAAAGGCGATAAAAAAGTGATACACGCAAATCGTAGAGCAATAAGTGCGGATGAAAGGGGTCAATGGCAGGGTCGCCCGCCATCCCTGCACACCGATACTAAGCCGGCAGGGGCGAATGGTGCAAGTGCACGTTCATTGACCTCTGGCGATATTATATCACAAAATTCGGCTAAAGACGAACTAGAAATAAAAACCTATGCTAACCCCCGCGTAGGAGCAGGACTAGCGTGTGGAACGCTAAACGCCAAAGATGAAAACGAGAATTTCGACGCGGAGAAATTTACTAAAGGTTTCATATACGGGTTATTTGGCTCAAAGGTAACGGCCGAACAAGGAAGTAAGCTAGAGCAAGCAGAAGCAAAACAAGAAGTCGTAAAGGGCGAAGCTAAAAATCAACAATTTAACAATACAAACGTAGATTATACTTCAGCCGTAAAAAATATCGTCGAAAGAAAGGAATTAGCCTTGAGGCTAGACCCAAAGGCCGATATATTATCTGTCGTTAAGGACTTTTCTAAGCCGATAAAAACGCCGATTTTTACTTCCAAAATTTCAGTCGATAAGATGCTAAACCATTTGGCCGATAAGATTGACGGCGACAGGAGGCTAGAATACATAAATTTAGTTAAACCGACTCTGGAAAAACCGCTGTTTATTACTCAAGAAAGTATAAACGGCGCGCAAAGATTTAGATTTTTTAAAACTTTTATAGACGAAAAAGATAAGGTTGTAAAATTTTTAAACGTCGTAGAAGATAAAAACGGCGAACTAATCGAAATAACCGCTACGCCTATTAAAAATACAGATTTAAAAAACTTACTGAAAGGTAAAGTGATTTGGGGTGGGGACACACTCTCCGATCTAAGCACCCCACAAACAGCCAAACAAGGATCGGAAGCTGATAACGTTATTATATCACAAAATTCAGCTAAAGAAGCAAGGTACAGGAAAACTAGATTTAGCGAGGCAAGGGTAGAGGACAATGGCGGCGTAGGCGGTTGGGAATACAAAAGAACGCCTGCGGGCTACGATAAAAACTACAACGCTGATTTTTTGATCACTAAAGCAGACGTAGCGAAGATAAGAGGCGGCAAGATAGACGAACAAGGAAGTAAAATCGAACAAGCTGGAGCAAAGTAAGAAGCCGTAAAAGGCGAAGCTCCCGGGCAACACCCCGGCGCGAACTTCGCCAATGAAAAAATTATAAATCAACCAGGCTTAAGGTTAAATAAATCAAGAGAAAAATTAATAAAAAATACGGACGTTTCAAGGTTAAACGACGAACAAAAAGCATATATGACGTGTTTGTAGAAAAAAGAGATAAGGTTATATTGCAGGGCAAAGACCTAGGCGACCTTTACTCCTTAGAGCAAGGCGGCAAAAATGCAGGCGCAAAAAAGATAATGATAAAACACGCAGGCATTGAAAAAACAGGCGGGCTTAGCAATGATGAGCTTTTAAATATAATGGATGTAGTAAGAAACGGCAAGATAGCCGACGATAGCTTCGAGCTTAGAGACGATATAATAAGGTATGCCTATGATTTAAAAAAAGAAGGCGTTAATTTTAGAGTCGTAATAGATGAATTTAACGACGGAAAAAAAATATTTGACTATTACAGCGATAGAAATTTTATCTATTATGGCACGACACAAAAACGGTTGACGGGCAATAAAACATTTCAGTCTGCGCCAATGGCTAAAGATAGCCAAGGGCTTGCATTTTCGCCTTATAGGGACGACGCGCAGCGGGTCGCGCAGACTAATGATAGTATTATACCACAACATTCAGCTAAAGACGAACTAGAAATAAAAACCTATGCTAACCCTCACGTAGGCGCAGGACTAGCAAGCGGGACTCTAAACGCTAAAGACGAAAACGGCAATTTCGACGCAGAGAAATTTGCTAAAGGTTTCATATATGGACTTTTTGGCTCAAAGGTAACGGCCCAACAAGGAAGCAAAATCGAGCAAGCAGAAGCAAAACAAGAAGTCGTAAAGGGCGATGGCTGGACGATGAGAGACGGCAAGCTTACTTATCTAGATCAGGTTAAATTTGAGCTTGACGACTGGCTAAAAGCTCAAACCGGTATAGATGACGTTATAACGGCCTCTTTGGCTTGGCTAAAGTCCGAACACCCCGAAATGCACAATAGCAAGAGAGCCGTAAAAGAATTAATAGAATACGTTTTAGACAGACCGAGCGTAGTAAAAAGCGGTAAAAGCGAAAATAGCGTATATTTAGGTAAAGTAGACGATAACAAGATGAAAGACATAGTAATAGACAAGGGCGATAAAAAAATTATACATGCAAATCGTAGAAAAATGACGTCTGAGGAAAAAGAAGCAAAACGAGCTAGTGAGGACGCCCTAC
>CALCKS010000260.1 GCA_937965895.1 uncultured Campylobacter sp. | reverse complement strand
TTGGAAATTTAGCCGAGCAGGGCTGCGTCATCAAGACCGCGGGCATCATCGGCGAACGCAAATTTAGCGGCAAGGCGGTCTGTTTTAACAGCCAAGACGAGGCGATAGAGGGGATCTCAAGCGGCAAGGTAAACAAAGGCGACGTGGTCGTCATCCGCTACGAAGGGCCGCGCGGAGGCCCGGGCATGCAGGAGATGCTAAGCCCAACGAGCCTAATCATGGGGCGAGGTCTCGGCGCAGACGTGGCTCTCATCACGGACGGCAGGTTTAGCGGCGCGACTAGGGGGCTAAGCGTCGGACACGTGAGCCCCGAAGCTGCCGAGGGCGGTATGATCGGACTGCTGCGAGACGGCGACATCATCGATATCGACGTGGATACATACGCGATCAACGTGCGCCTAAGCGAAGAGGAGATCGCCGAGCGCAGGGCTAAATTTAAGCCGATAGAAAAACCGCTGCCGTATCGCTGGCTGCGAATGTATCGCAAACTGGTAACAAACGCTAGTAACGGAGCGATTTTGGAGGCGTAGGACTTTATATCGAAAGGATATTTTGGTCAAAACGCTAGGTTCTCTTTGGTCTAAATACACGCAAAGCGGTAGCAACTAAAGAGAACCGCTTAAAACATCCTCGAAAAAGCAAAATCAGGCGGTAGATGCCGGCCGAAAGTCGCGGTAAAAGATCTCAAGAAAACAAAAAAAGATTATTATAAATTTTATATTTTAGAGAAAAATATCGCAAATTAATCTAGCTAAATTTTAATTTTATTTAATAATATCTTAGCTACAATTCTTATTTTTTAGCGTCAAGTTTGACGACCACGTTTTTAGGATACTTAGATGACTACCTCATAGATACGCTTTTAATCTCAAATTTTAGTCTCGCGGGGCGAGGAAATTAATACAAAGAAAATTTATGTTTAAAGAATTTAGAACGAAATATCTAACGAATTTCTGGAACGTCGGGCAGGCGATGATTATCTTAGCCATCGTCGCGACCGTGTATTTTGGGATTTTTGGCGGCGGATGGGCGGTAACGGGCGAGATGACGCGCTGGGGCGGCGAGTTTTTGGAGCTTTTCGGTATGGATCTTAGCGGCTACTCCTACTACAAGATCACGAATCTTGACGGCAACCCGCTCACGCGCTTTGAGGGGCTTATGCTAATAGGCATGTTCGTGGGCGCTACGATCGCGGCATTTATGGCAAACAAAGTCAAATTTCGCCTACCCGCAAGCAAAATTCGCGTTTTTCAAGCTATCGTCGGCGGCTTGCTTTCGGGATTTGGCGCGCGTCTGGCCTTTGGCTGCAACTTGCTTGATTTTTTCACAGGACTGCCGTATTTTTCGCTGCATACGTGGCTTTTTGCCGTGTTTATGGTGCTTGGCATCTACGTCGCCGTCAAGGTCGGCAGGCTGCCTATCTTTATGCCTAAAACCGAGCTTAAAAATTTCGGCCCAAAAGGCAAAGGCACGACGCACGATAAAGGCCGCGCCGACCGAAATTTCGCCATCGGCGTGATTATCGCGATTTTAGCGATTATCTGGTTTGCGTATCTTTTGATGCAAGTGCCGGCGCTCGATCTAAAAGTCAAAGCTAGCATCTTGCCGCTTGGACTGCTTTTCGGACTGGTTTTCGGTTTTATCATCTCAAAGGGTCAAATTTGTTTTACTTCGTGCTTTCGCGACCTGTTTTTATTCGGCAGAGACGTTGCAACCAAGGGCGCTTTTTACGGCATGATCATCGCCACGCTCATCGTTTTCGTGCTGATGCTAAACGGCTACGTGGGCAAGGTTACGAATTTCTCGCCGGCGGTTGCGATCGGAGCGTTTTTATTCGGCTTTGGTATCGTATTTGCGGGCGGATGCGAGTGCGGCTGGACGTATAGAGCCACCGAGGGGCAGCTGCACTTTATGATCGTGGGCGTCGCAAACGTCGTAGGAACTATGGTGCTAGCCCTTAGCTACGATCTCATCCCGGCATGGATCAAAGACGGCCCGAAAATCCAGCTTTTAGAGGTATTCGGTCCGCTGGGCGGCTTAGCGGTAAATTTATGTTTATTCGTTTCGGCGCTGCTGCTGGTGTTTATCTACAAACGAAATTTCTTCGCCAAAGGAGGCTACTAAGATGCATGAAGACGATTTTGAAATAAGCTATACGCTCGATATCCTAGGCGAGGCTTGCCCTATGCCCGCCGTCGCGACGCTAGAAATCCTACCGAAAATGAAAAGTGGCGAGGTGCTAGAAGTACTTTGTGACTGCCCGCAGGCGATAAACTCGATCCCTTACGACGCGAGAAACAGGGGCTTTGAAGTGCTTAAAATCGAGCAAGACGGTCCGACGCTTAGATTTATCATCAAAAAGCCTTAGTTTAAATTTAGGCGCAGAGCAGGGTTTAGGCGCGCCCTGCTCTATTTTGCTACGGCGGGCGGGTAAGTTTGCCGATTGCAAAGTAAATTTTGCTCGCCCGGCCGCATTTTCTTATCTTGCGCGCTTAAATTTATGATTCGTGCGGTATTTTGCGTTGCCGTTTTCGCCATGCCGAAATTTACCCGCCGCACGCGTATTTCGTACTTTTGCGTTTAAATTCGCAACCCGGAAAAACTCGGAGCAAATTTAAAGCGCGAAATTTGAAACCTAAAACCGACTCCGCTTTGCCAAAGCGCCGAAATTTCCCAATTTATCTCGCGGCGGCTAAATTTAAATCGGCACATTTTCGTATCTTGCTAGCGCTAAATTTAGCCGCAAATTTACTCAAATTTACTTCGTCAGCTCAAAAATCTCTTTGATATTTTCCTTTGTATAGAGCTTGTCTTTGCGCCAGTTTACCGCGTAGTCGTAGGCTAAATTTACGACTTCTTCTAGCGTTTCGCCCTCTATGCCGACGGCTTTTAGGCTAACGGGAGCGCCGATTTTGCTAAGCCACGCTTTAAAGGCGGCGATGCCCTCATCGGCTGAGTTTACGCCGAAAATCTCGCGTGCAAAACGCTCGAATGCGCCCAAATTTCGGCTCTTATACCACTTCATCCACGCAGGCATTATGACTGCTAAACCCGCTCCGTGCGCGCAGTTTACGACCGCACTCATGGCGTGCTCTAGCATGTGGTTTGGGTAGGAGTAGCCGTGCGTACCGACGTATGTTAGGCCGTTTAGCGCCATCGTCGCCGCCCAGGCAAACTCGGCTCTGGCATCGTAGTTATCGGGACCAGCTAGTAAAATTTCAGTCGTTTTCATCACGGTTTTGATGTTGGCTTCGATGTAGAGGTTGATGATGCTAGGCTGTACGCTCGCGGTGAAGTACCCCTCGATGCTGTGCGCTATGACGTCGGCGGCGGAGTAGGCCAGATACTCGCGGCTAACGCTCTTTTGTAGCTGCGGATTTACGACCGAGACTAGCGGATATAGGACGTCGCCGTGGATGGAGAATTTTTGCTTCGTTGCTTCGTTTGTCACGACCGCGCCCGAGTTCATCTCGCTGCCCGTCGCCGCAAGGGTTATGACGTCAAAGATTTTTAGCGCGCGGCTTGGGTTTTTACCCGTGAAAAAATCCCACACGTCGCCCTCGTATAGCGCGCCAGCGGCGATGGCTTTAGCGCTATCTAGACAGGAGCCTCCGCCTACGCTTAGTACGCTATCGGCGTTAAATTTCCTAGCCAGCTCGATACCTTCGTAAACTTTGCTTAGTACGGGGTTGCTAACCACGCCGCCAAGCTCTATAAACTCTATGCCGTTTTCTTTTAGGCTTGCCGTGACCTTGTCAAAGAGTCCGTCTTTTTTGATACGGTCGCTACCGTAGATTAACAATGTTCTTTTAGCATTAAATTCGCGCATATAAAGCCCGATATTTCGCTCTTTTACTCTGCCAAATTCGATTTTTACGGGGTTGTGAAAAGTGAAGTCAAACATCTCGTTCTCCTTTAAATTTTAGCCTCATTATAGCGATAAAAGCTAAAATTTAAGTAGAACGAGATTTACGGATCAGCGCTTATTCGCGCAAATTTCTAAAGTATCTGTCGTCGTTTTTTTCGACGTGTTTGATGTTAAAATGGACGAATTTATATCCGCCAAAAAGCGCCAAAACCCAAAGAAAAAGAAAAACTATCGCTTCTATCATTTTTATCCTTAATATGCGTGATGATCGTGCTTGATCTCGTCGGCCGTGATCTTTTTGCTGTCCATCGCGCGCCAAACGACGAAAATATAGCCCAAAACAAACGGCACTAGCAGGCTAACGTATGCCATGACGTTTAGCGTGTAGTGGCTGGAGCTTGCGTTTTTGATGGTTAGCGAGCTTTGTAAATCGCTAAACGACGGATAAAACGCCGTGCCGTTTAGCCCCGATATCAAAAATAACGCGGTAACTACGAGCACGACGCCCGCGCCAAAAGGCACGATGCCGTATATGCTTTTCGTAAACGCGCCCTTAAATACGCCAAACAGTACGCCGCAAACGCCCGCGACCGCCGCAACGGCTATTATCGGCATATCGGCGAAATTACGAGCGTATTTAAACGCGACTACGGAAACTTCGCCCGCTTCGTCGTAACCAAAGCCCGGCTTACTAAGCACCCAAGCGGCAAAAGCTAGAAAGAACGGCAAAAACAAAATCGTATTTTTTAGTACCGCTTTTTTGGCGTTGGCTCTTATCTCCGCATCGTCGATGTTATTGATGAGGTAGAGCGCTCCGCCCACGCGAGCTAGGAAAAACATCGCGATGCCTAGCGGATAGAGCATGATGTTTCCAAGCGCCTCAAGACCGCGAAACGGCGTTTGCCACTGTACGAAGTTGTGCTCGTTTAGTAAAAAGTCGCTACCCGAAAAAAACGTGCTAACGGCCATGCCGATTAAAATAACGCCGAGAGAGCCGTTTATGAAAAGGAAAATTTCATAGGTTTTTTGGCCTAGGAAGTTGTCCGGTTTTTTGCGGTACTCGTAGCTCACGGCTTGGAGGATAAAGCAAAACAAAATCGCCAACCACACCCAGTACGCACCGCCGAAGCTTGTCGCGTAAAACAGCGGAAACGCCGCAAAGCACGCGCCGCCAAACATTACGAGAGTAGTAAACGTAAGCTCCCATTTGCGCCCGATAGAATTTATCACCATGTCCTTTTGCAGCTCGTTTTTGCAAAGTCCGAAAAGTAGCGTCTGTCCGCCCTGAACGAACATCATAAACACCAGCAAACCGCCTAGCAAGCTAACTACGCACCACCAGTAAATTTGTAAAAATTCTAAACTAAGCATGGTTTTCAAATCCTATTTTTAT
>CALCKS010000259.1 GCA_937965895.1 uncultured Campylobacter sp. | reverse complement strand
CAAATAGCAGGGGAATTAAACAAGCTAAGAGATGAAAACAAAAGGCTAATAGGTGGCTTTTTTAAACAGCGAAAAAGGGTAAAAAATGAAAATTAGCATTACAACAGAGGGCAAAGGCGGAGCGATAATCGCTATCGAGCCTCAAAAGATAAAAGAATTTACTAGCCATTTGAGAAATTACGGCGTCTTAAGCGTGAAAGAAGCACCACAAGGGCTAATAAATATGGCTTACGATCTATTTTACATTAACAAAAACCTAAGAAAGCAAGTAAGAGAACTAACAGAGCAAGGATACGATGATGAATGCAATAGTAACGTTTAATAATTTAGATTTAGAAGTTTTGGAGTATAAGGATACGTGGAGCTTATCAGATAGGCAAGTAGCCGATGGCTTTGGCGTTACTCAAGAGGCTATCAGAAAACAAAGAACGCAGGGAGCAACTGAATACATCGAGGGCGTGCATTATTATTACAAAGATATGCATCATGATGGCAAAGGTGGCGTATATGATACACCCCCGGACAAATCGGGCGGGGGGTCAAGAAATACCCAAAAAATGGTATTTTGGACGAAAAAAGGCGTAATAACTCTAGGCTTTAAGCTAACCGAAACACCTCAAACAATAGCCTTTAGGGACTGGGCGAGCGATTATATCCTAAACAGCAATAACCGCCCTACTACTATTCAAGATTTTTTAAATAATCCTCGCTCACTTGCAGAGCTAGCCCTAAGATACGCAGACACACTAGAGGAAAATAACCGCCTCGAAGCTCAGGCGATAGAAAATAAGCCTTATATTGCATATGCTAAGACAATTGAAAGCAGTAAAGGCAGTATTAAAATAGGCGATTATGCGAAAACGCTTTGCAATAAAGAGCAAGGCATAAATACAGGGCAAAACCAGTTATTCGCTCTAATGCGCGAACTAGGGATTTTGATGTTTAATAATGAACCTTTGCAAAAATATCTAAATATGGGTTATTTTGAATATAAACCACAACCATTTACAAAGCCAAACGGCGAGCGGTGTCTAAGCTTTAGACCCCTAATAACACCAAGAGGTCAAGTAAAGTTAGCTAAAAAGCTAATCGAGGCTATAAAAGCTAAAAATACGCCTCGAATAAAGAGCTAATTAAAGAATTTTAGGGGTGGCCAAGCCGAGCAAGTTTAGCCGCCCTTTAAAAGTTAATTTCAATGGATATTTTAGCAGAACTTGCAAGCATTATCAACCCATCCGAGAGTGGAATTCACATAGACACGATAAGG
>CALCKS010000258.1 GCA_937965895.1 uncultured Campylobacter sp. | reverse complement strand
ATCCCGCAAGACGTCAAAAAAGACATGCAAATCGTCCCTGTGGACGTCATCGAAGACGTGCTAAAAAATGCGTTCGTCGCAAAATAACTACAAAATTTGATTAAATTTGGCCTCGATAGTGGGGCTAAATTTCTGCTTTAATATCATCAATTTACAATTAAAATTTCATTTATGATCAAGAAAATTTAAAAATTTTTGTAAAGCACAAACGCCATGATTTTAACGATATTCTTAAAAGTAGCAAGCATGGCGAAGCAGAGTTTGCATGCAACAACTGTAAAGACTATATCGTGTTTTACTAAAATCGACAAGACGCGTTACAAACAATAGAACAAAATCGCCGCTAAAATTTACTCAAGCTTTATTGAGCGTGCGTATTTCTTAGTATTTGCTATTTGTGCTTAGGCTTAGCCTGAGATATATGCTTGGTCTTATTTCTTCGTTTGCTAGCAGGGTTTGAAGCTTGGAAGATAGGATGGAAGGATTAGCGGATTCTAGGGATTTAGCAAGAGAGGAGAAGGATACTGATTTGGCGGATAAGGACATACCAAATAAGTAAACGATAAAAAACAAAAAAGATATCCTTCGTAAGCTCTACTTTCCTAGCTGCCTTGAAATTTAGGTCTAAATTTAATTACAATGACTCTTGATAAAGCATTAAAGATACCTAATAATTGATAATATTTTAAAAATAAAGATTAATTATAACTTAAATGTAGTTTAAGTGATTTTAGAATAAAATAGGACAAAATGCTTTTAGGATAATTTTTGAAGGCAGTAATTATTAATAAGCAGCTACTACGATATTAGGACGCGGCATCGCAGCTAAAGACTTTGAAGTACTAAAATGGGAAAATTTCATCGGTAAAAACCTGGTTCCGATTACGCTGGATAATATTGCGGCAGACTTTTTTATGGGATTGGTTGGATTTATGGCGAATAGATTTTACACAAAAAGAAAGTAATTTCCTGTAATAGGTTTTTAACTTCGCGCGTTGCGCTCATTGTAAAACTTCGTTACAAGGAAAAGTGGTTTTTGACTAGAATATTCATGTTACGGGCAACCAGTCCACTCCATTATATCCGCCGCGAATATCCCAATAGGTATAAACAGAGGAAATGATACTTTAATTAAAGATATGAGATGCGTAAGCCAAGAGCAAATTCGTCAAACCAGAATCAAGTTTACTAATAAATTTAAAAGGATTGAATTTGGAAAAACTAAAAGAAAATTCACAAATCGATATTGAAAATCTAAAATTCCAAAATGATGAAAATTTGCAAAAAGAGCTTTTGGAAAAATATGATATTAGACTTGATAGCGACGAAAGCGTATTTTATAAATTCGTTTGCTCGTCAAGATTAGTATGCGTGCTTAAAATTTTTGTATATATTTTATTATTGTATTTTTTTATTATAATTTTTTTAGAAGAAAAACTTTTTTTACAAATTTGTTCAGGGTTATCTATTTTGATATTTTTAGCAATAATTTACCATGAAATGATGAATTTT
>CALCKS010000257.1 GCA_937965895.1 uncultured Campylobacter sp. | reverse complement strand
TGGGACTACGGCTATCCGATCCGCTACTACGCAGACGTCAAGACCCTCATCGACGGCGGCAAGCACCTGGGCAGGGATAACTTCGCCGTGAGTTTCGCACTAGCTAGCAACCAGCGCATGTCGGCAAATATGGCGCGCCTAGAGGTTGAGTACACCGAGCGAAATTTCAGCGAGAGATTCGGGTTAAATTTGAACCAAATGATGAAAGACTACAACGCCACGAGCGTAAATTCGTTTTTGTATTCGCTAAATAGCAAGGATTTCCGTCCGCCGCAAAAAACGCGCGAGATTTATTATTATCTGCCTGACTCCATGATCGATATCTTTAGCGCCGTTTTGCGCTTTTCAAACCTCGATCTAAACAGCGGCGAGGAGTATGGAGCGATATTTTATCCGGGCAAACCTTACTCGGTGGACGGCGATACGATAAATATCGGCGGAGGGTTCAGCGTATCGGGCGACGCGTCAAAAGTCTATATCGGCGAGCGCGAAATATCCGTAAATACGTACTTTGAAACAAGCTACGACGAAAAGGATAAGCTGGTCGTCAAAAAGCACGAGATGGACGCGGACGGTAAAATTTATCTCATTTTTATGAAGGATTACAGGCGGTTTTTGGTGCTTGACGAAGCGGTGCTAAACTCGGCCTATATACAGCTTTTCGTGCTCGAAAATTACGACAGAGAGTTGTTTGAGCCGGTCGTTTTAAACGGCGCTGTTAAAATTTATAGGCTGCTAAGATGAGGGCGCAAAAATTAAAGGATATTTTTAAAAATGGCTAAATTTGGATTTTTATCTCACGCCGATATGAGCCGATTAAGCGACGATACAAATTATCGTCGCGACTCGGCGAGCCACCTTGAGCGAATATCGGCGAAAAAGTCAGAAAAGGTGGCATAGTATGGCTAAATTTGGATTTTTATCTCACGCCGATATGAGCATTTATTTTTTCCGCGCTCCGATAATGCGCGAGCTAAAGCGGCTCGGGCACGAGGTTTTCGCTATCGCTCCAAAGGGCGAGTATACCGATAGGCTAAAAAGCGAGTTTAACTGCGTGACATACGAGCTTGACCGCGCGAGCCTAAATCCTCTAACCGTGCTTGAAAACTCAAAAAAGCTAGCCGAGATTTTGCGCGGGCTAAGCTTAGACCTACTGCAAACCTCGGCGCACAAGTCAAACGTGTTTGGCACCTTTGCGGCTAAAAAAGCGGGCATAAAGCGTGTGATAAATTTAGTCGAGGGGCTTGGCAGCTTTTATATCGATAACGACTTAAAAACCCGTCTGGTGCGCGCCGCGATCGAGACGCTTTATAAAAAAGCGCTAAAAATGAGCGACGGCTGCGTGTTCGTAAACGAGGCCGATCCTGCGTATTTTCTAGCTCGCGGGCTGATTGCCGAAGAGAAAATTTTTAAGATAAAAAGCGTGGGCGTGGATACGCTCAAATTTGACGAAAACAGCGTGCCGGCCGCAAATTTGGGCGAGGATCTGCGCGGCAAAAAAATCGTGCTGATGATAGCGCGCGCGATGTGGCACAAGGGCGTGCGCGAGTTTTACGAGGCGGCAGAGCTTTTACGCGGGCGCGAGGACTGCGCGTTCGTCTTTGCGGGCGAAGGATTTGAAGGAAACAAAAGTACGGCGGACGCGATGTTTCTAACGGGCGGCGCGGTGCGGTATCTGGGCGCTAGAGACGACGTGCCGGAGCTTTTAAAGGCTAGCTATCTACTCGCGCTTCCAAGCTACAAAGAGGGCTTTCCGCGCACGGTTTTAGAGGCGATGAGTATGAGCCGCGCGGTCGTGGCTAGCGACGTGGCCGGCTGCAACGAGGCCGTGACGAACGGCTTTAACGGCCTGCTTTGCGAGGCGAAAAACTCGACCGATCTAGCCGCAAAGATAGAAATTTTACTAAACGACGAAAATTTGGCCGCACAGATGGGACGAAACGGGCGGGAGCTTGCCGTGCGCGAGTTTGACGAGCGAGCGGTCGCTAGGAAATATATAGAAATTTATAGGAAATTTATCGATGTATAGGGCGTTTTTTAAGAGATTACTGGATATTTGCGGCGCGATTTTTCTCATAGTTTTGACGCTGCCGATCATGGCGGTCGTCGCGGTTTTGATCTATTTTAAGGTTAGCAAGGACGTCATTTTTACGCAGGCGCGCCCGGGCTTGCACGCTAAAATTTTTAAAATTTACAAATTTAAAACGATGAGCGACGAGCGCGGCGCGGACGGAGAGCTACTGCCCGACGAGATGCGCCTAAACGGTATCGGCAAGACTATCCGAAGCCTTAGTCTTGATGAGCTGCCGCAGCTTTTTAACGTGCTAAAAGGCGATATGAGCTTCATCGGGCCGCGTCCGCTTTTGGTCGAATACTTGCCTCTTTACGACGCCGAGCAAGCGACCCGCCACGACGTGAGGCCCGGCATCACGGGGCTAGCGCAGGTAAATGGTCGCAACGCGATCAGCTGGGCGGAGAAGTTTAAATTTGACGCCAGGTACGTCCGCGAGCTTAGCTTTGCGCTGGACGTTAAAATCGCGATTTTAACGGTGCAAAAGGTGCTAAAACGAAGCGGCGTGAGCAAAGAAGGCATGGCTACGACGGAGAAATTTAATGGCCGGAACTAAAATTTACGTTTACGGCTTTAGCGGACACGGAGCCGTCGTCGCGGACGTAGCAAGAACCTGCGGATACGGCGAGGTAGTGTTTTTGGACGACGCTAAATTTGACGGCAAAAACGTGCTCAAATTTGACCCGAGCTTAGAAAAAGCTGACGTGATCGTAGCTATCGGGGATAATAAAATCAGACGCATCCTGCAAGAAAGAGTAAAAAATGCCGGCTTTGGCGTAGTAAATTTGATCCATCCAAGCGCGGCGGTAAGCGCTAGCGCGCAAATAGGCGAGGGCGCGGTCGTGATGCCAAACGCCGTCATAAACGCGCGCGCGCAAATAGGCGAGGGAGCAATAATAAACACTGGCGCGATCATCGAGCATGACTGCAAGATCGGCGATTTTGCCCACGTTAGCCCAAACGCGGCGCTAGCAGGCGGCGTAATCGTGGGCGCAAATACGCACGTGGGTATCGGCGCTTGCGTCATCCAATGCATAAAAATCGGCGCAAACTGCGTCATCGGAGCGGGCAGCGTCGTAGTACGAGATATCGCAGACGGTAGCGTCGCCTATGGTAATCCCGCTAAAGTTAGGCAAAATTTGAGCTAAATTTTACTTACCTAGCTCTTTGCATTTTTGTATTTGTGAAGACATGCTTGGACTTTGCCAGTCGGTATATTTTGACACCTTATTCCTTAAATTAAGAGTCATGCTTGACTGGCTTTTGCTCATTATCACTTCAAGTTCTTCATCCGAGAATTTATCTGCAACATAAGAAGATATACACTCGCAAACTGCTCTAGCATTTGGTATTTGTGCTGTATAGAGGCATCCTTGTGTCATCTCTTCTGTAAAATTTTGTCTTATATCGCTACAGCCCAAAGAATAAAGAGATATAAGCAGTGCAGAACTTAATTTTATTGCACTTCTTGTTTGCATTGATATGCCTCATTTTCATCTATAAAGTCACTTAGGCTGTAATGTAGCCCTTTTTGTTTTATGTAAGCGGCAGTCTTTAAATCTATTCTCTGCATTGCTTTTTTTACGATACATTTGCAAAAGCCATCATGATTAAAGTTTTTTTCTTCGTTAATTTCGCGTGTAATAGATTTGCACGCTTGCGAAATTTCCTTCTCCATTTTAGCTTTATCGCTAAAAAATACAACGTAAATTCCAAAACATATACTTAAAATGACAGCTAACGTTGCCATCATTGCTGTGTTTTCTTTCATAATACGGCCTTTGATAAACAATTAATTTCATCTTGCTGCAAGATGTTCTTTTCTAAAAATATCGTCCTAATAATAGGCTTTATATCATCTCTGTCTTTTGATAAAAGCTCTTTAATTTGTTGCTTACTCAGTGTTTTTACCTTTTTATCGGCCAAGCAATTACAGGCTCGCTTAAAGGCAGGAAGCTTATTGTGTTCTAGCATACAAAGTTTGTAAAATTCGTCCTGAATAGTGCTTTCTTTGTTTGAACACCCAAAAGCAACCAAAGAAATAAATATGCAAAAAATAGTTTTATTTACCAAAAACAGCCCTTATAATTTCGTATTCGGAAAATAAATCTGTCTGAAAAACAAAATTAATAATATTGCCAAGCAGAATAAGCGGCCAAGCTATCGCACCAGCCCATATGTACATAGTATTATTGTAAAGCTCATCTGGTATTATAAATTGCCTGTACAAACCATAGAGTATGACAATTATCGTATATGTTGGAGTCCACCAGCCTACTTTTGCATTTTCATCTTGCATTTTTCTTCCTTTGGTAATTTGTTTAAAATACAAATTGAATTATAAAACTATTATTCTTAAATAACATTGAAATATTCAATTAAAAATCATAAAAACATAAAATAATTCAATAGTTTTTTTATCAGAAAAAAATTTATACAATCTTATATTTTTAAAAACAGGATAAATCAGTGCAAAAGCGAACCAAGCGAGATATGGCGTATTATCTTGATATTGATGCCGCCACTTTATATAATTGGCGTAAAAATAAGCCGAATTTATATCGCATAGTTATGCTTGGCTTTAAATTTGATGAACTGATAGAGAAAAGCAAGCAAACCTACGAAGAGCTGCAGACTTTTAGCGAGCTAATAGAAGCCGATATATCTTCAAAAAACAATTCTAAATAGTCTTTTATAAAAATAAATTAAATTTTAAATGCTAGAATTTGCCTCAAATTTAAAAAGGCAAAAAATGCAAAGAATTTTCCTAAGTCCGCCGCACATGAGCGGTAAAGAGCAAGAGTACATAAACGAGGTTTTTAAGAGCAACTACATCGCGCCGCTTG
>CALCKS010000256.1 GCA_937965895.1 uncultured Campylobacter sp. | reverse complement strand
GCGATAGCAAGTCAAACAGCGAGGACGGCAAGAAAATCAGACAAAACATCATGCGATTTAAGATTCCGTATTTCACGACGATGTCAGCGGCTCTAGCGGCGGCTAAATCGTTAAAAAGCGTGCAAGACGGCAGCGCGCTGGAAGTAAAAAGCTTGCAGGAGTATCTTGGATGACGCAAAAGCAATGCGTGATAGAGGCTTTAGCTAAGCTCGGCGGTATGGCTACTTTCTCGCAACTTTACGCTAAGACCGATACTAGCAAATGGGGGACGAAAACTCCGTTTGCTAGTATAAGAGGTATAGTGCAAACTAATAAAGAATTTTATAAAATTAGACCCGGGCTTTGGGGGCTTAAGGATTTCGAGGCGCAAAATACGGCCAAAACCGGCGATGGTAAAAGCGGAATAAATCCGAGTTTTACTCACGCATATTATCAAGGCATTATCGTCGAGATTGGGAATCTAAGGAATTTTCAGACATATGTACCGGCGCAAGATAAAAACAAGCTTTATCTTAATAAAAAATTAACCGAATTAACGACTTTAAAAGAAATTTATAACTTCAGCTATGAAAACATCGTAAATAAAGCAAAAAACGTCGATGCAATATGGTTTAATCGTAGAAATTTGCCCGATGCGTTTTATGAGGTAGAACACAGTACTGACTTTAAAAACTCTCTAAATAAATTTTACGAACTTCAAGACTTTAACGCCAAAATGTTTATAGTAACCGATTTGCAAAGAAAAAAGCAATTTGACGGCGTTTTAAAAGATAGCATTTATGAAAGTATAAGCAAAAAGGTAAAGTTTGCTTGCTATGAAGATATCATAAAGCAATACGAAAAAGAGAGCGAAATCGGTAAAATTCCTATGGGAATTTAATGAAAGAATTTGAAGTAGAGATCGTCGAAACCTCGGCGAAGAGAGTCGTTATTAAAGCGAAAAATAAAGAAGAAGCGTGTAAGATCGTCCGAGCAGCTTACGAAAACAGCGAGATTGTTTTAGGTGCGGAGGACTTCGTTTGTGCGGATTTTAAAACGACGATCGCGGACGAGCCGAAAACTAAATTATAGGGATTTTATGGAACCGAATTTAACGAATTTTAGCGACTTTTTACGCTCGCTTAGAAAAACGAACGCGAGCCTTGGCTACTTTACCGACTTTAACAAATGCGGCGAAAATCTAAAAGCCGTTTCCATTAAGCTTCATACGCTTGATTTTTTGCTTGGTTCAAAAGATTTGAAAACAGATATTTTCACTCTTAAAATACTCTGAAATCGTTCGAGAGAAATTTACGCCGCCTCGATTTTTCCGCGCGTTAGTATCGAGTCCGACTTCTACGCCAAACACGTAATCGTGTAAATTTTTTATCTTTGCGTCCATAAAAATTTTATCCAGTCCAGTTTCTTTACAAAACTCGTAAATTTTTTCGGGACTTTCAAAATACGCTTTCAGCTTCGTTAATTCGCCGCTTGTCGCGACTACATCCGTATTTTTATCTCGAACGGCTATGAGCAAATTTAGCGTATCAAAGCACTCTTTACTTTGCTTAAAAAGAGTGAAAATATCTGCTTTCAAACCGAAGTTAGTAGTAAAAAATTTGCTCTAAATTTAGGAAGCGACCAAAAGATTTTTGATTTCGTTATAACCGCGGACGGCATAACGTATCTGATAGAGGCGAATTTTTATAGCACGGGCGGCTCGAAGCTAAACGAGGTCGCAAGATCTTACATCGAAATAGCGCAAAAAATCGCACTTTGCGGCAGATATAAATTTGTTTGGATAACGGACGGGCAGGGGTGGCTGGCGGCTAAAAACAAGCTTGAAGAGGCGTACAAAAGCGTTAAAATTTATAATCTTTCTACGCTTCATTATTTCGTAAAAGAGCTTAAAAATGTTTAAGCTATCCGATGATTTTAAGCTTTTTAAAGGTGATTGTTTTGAAATTTTATCTAAATTTAAGGGAGAGTTCGACCTTATTTTTGCCGACCCGCCGTATTTTCTCTCAAATGATGGACTTAGCATTCAAAGCGGAAAAATCGTAAGCGTAAATAAAGGTGATTGGGATAAAAGCTACGGTATCGACGAAATAGATAAATTTAATCTCGAGTGGCTAGCACTCGCCAAAGATGCCCTGACGGATAACGGCAGCGTAATGATAAGCGGAACGTATCACAATATTTTTTCGATCGGCCGGGCGCTGCAAAAGCTAGACTATAAAATTTTAAACGTCATCACCTGGCAAAAGACTAATCCGCCGCCGAATTTTAGCTGCCGATATCTCACGCATAGCACCGAGCAAATAATCTGGGCGAGAAAAAGCGAGAAATTTAAGCATATTTTCAACTACGAACTGATGAAAAAGCTAAACGATGGCAAGCAAATGAAAGACGTTTGGAGTTTTCCGGCGATCGCGCCGTGGGAGAAGGCCTGCGGTAAGCATCCGACGCAAAAACCGCTTGCTCTTTTGGTACGACTGATTTTAGTGGCTAGCAACGAAAATAGCGTGATTTGCGATCCATTTGCCGGCTCTTCGACGACGGGTATCGCGGCGAATTTACTCGGGAGAAAATTCATCGGTATCGAAAAAGAGCGGGAATTTATAGAAATTTCTATAAACCGCAAAAGCGAACTCGACGCGAATTTTGACTTTTTTAGGCGCAGGATTTTAGATATAAATAAGTTAGATTGATTAGGCCGAAATTTTTAGCTATAATCTCGCAATGAAAAATCTAGTAAAAAGCGAATTTTTTGGCGTATTTATCACGCTTCTTGGCGGCGTATTATGGGGCTTTAGCAGCGTTTGCGGGCAGTATCTGTTCACGCAAAAAGGCGTCAGCGCCGACTGGCTCGTGC
>CALCKS010000255.1 GCA_937965895.1 uncultured Campylobacter sp. | reverse complement strand
AAGATAGGATAAAATACGTAAATTTGAAGTAAAATTTGGCCGAGTGCGGCTCTGCATGAAATTTAGCCCAAAATCAAATTTATCCGTCAAAACGCGGCAACCGCTCTACCGCTGTTTTTTGTTTAGCAAATTTTGATCGCGGCGGCTGGTTTGTAGATTTTTGAATGACGGGAAATTGCGGTAAGATCAGCCTTTGCGGACGGTAAAATAACAAAAATGCCCTCTTTTAAAATTTAACTGCGTCTTCGCCGCCGCGCCAACCGCCCACTAAAAGCCTGTGGCACGCTTTGTAGGAATTTTTATCCGTCAAATTTAACGGCAAATTTGAGACTATAAAACGTATGATTTTAAGGATTGAGTTAAATTTGCAGTAGATAAAGGCGTCAAGCTCGGCGCCAAATTTGAGCTTTTTATAAAATTTCGCCGAACAAATCAGGCTCCGGCGCAGCCAAATTTAGCATCGCCTCAAGCTCCTCTTTTTGGCATTTAACGAGAGCGTAATGAAAATTTGAAAGATTTTTTAGCTCGGCAAGCTCCTTAAATCTCATCGTAGCCGCCGCGCCTCCAGCAAAGTCCTCCGGCACGCATATCTCGATACCGCCGCTAAAATTTCGCGCTAGAAACGCCGCCTCCATATCAAAAAGCTCATCGTCGCTCTCTGCGATAAAAGCCTGAGAGCTCGCGCCAAAAGGCACGACGCGAAAATTTCTATTTATAAAAATAGGCTCAAAGTGCCCCAAATTTCGCGTATCACCGAGCTTAAAAGAAAAGCCAGCGCGGATCAGATACCTCAAAAGTCCGCAAAGATAGTGCGTGAAAACTTTTGGAAAATTTAAGTTTGGATAGTAAACGCCCTCGCAAATGACGCTAGAGGCAAATAGCGAGCCGACCTGCGCGCAAACCGCGTCTACGTCGCTAAAAACGGTGTCGTATAGCGGCGCGATCTTGGATAAAATTTTTAGATCATCCGTAAAAAACAGATCCCCTGCACCCGCTTTCATTATCTTTATAAAAAGTCGCGTCGCATCCTCTGGCAGCAAGCTGGCTGCGTTACCATCGGCGTTTTTGCCCAGGCTCATGCGCGCTAGCAAGGCCTTTTGCACGGGATTAACGGAACAAAATTTGAGATTTTTGTAGCTAGCCTCAAAGCGCATCAGCCGCATAAGCGCGGCGCTCAGGCTATCGACCTTGATAAAGGCGACTTCGGGATCGATAACCTCGCATCTTTGCTCGACGAGTACGGCATAGGCGCCGTTTGCGACGGCCGCGGCTATCTCGTCCGCGCCTGCGCCAAGCCCGATGTAGGCGTAGCCCTGGCGCACGTTTTTACTCTCAAACGCAAAGCCCTCCACGGCGCTGACGCTTGGTTTATTTAGCGCTTCGCCGTTGATGAGGCGCCTTAGGTTTTCGATATTCACGCCGTTTTAGCCTATTTCTGAGCCGTTTTTGACCGCAGCCATCGGCGCGATGAGGCACAGCGACCCGTCTTCGGCGCTAAGGATCATGCCCTCTGATATATGGCCGAAAATTTTAGCCGGCTTTAGGTTTGCCAGCACGCAGACTTGCTTGCCGACGAGATCCGCCGGAGCGTAAAATTTAGCTATGCCCGATAAAATTTGACGCGGCTGCTCTTCGCCTAGATCGATCTTAAATTTGAGCAACTTCTCGCTGCCTTCGATATTTGAGCACTCAAGCACCGTGCCTACTTTTATGACGCATTTTTTAAAGTCGTCGATTTTTATCTTCGCGTCCGATTTTTCTTGCGGCGCAGGGGCGGTTTTGGCAGGTTCGCTCACGCTCGGCACCGCAGTCGCCATCAGCTCTTTTTCGATTTTCGGGAAAAGCGGCTGCGTTTTTTGCGCTTTAAAGTCCAAAATTTCGTTGTTTAGGATGATTTTTTCATAAGTGGCCGTCGATATCTCAAAGCCTAGCGTCTGCGCGATCTTTTCGCAGGTTCTTGGCATCGCAGGGCTTAGCAACACGGCCACGCGAGCTAGCAGGTTCGCGCACAGCGACACGAGCGCGTTTGCTTCGTCTTTTT
>CALCKS010000254.1 GCA_937965895.1 uncultured Campylobacter sp. | reverse complement strand
TTGCGACTAAATCTCAAATTTAAAGGCAAATAGATGTTTTCGTCGTTTTTCGCGAGCAAAAAATGGGTGCAGTGGGCGCACCTGGGCGTGATATTGATACTAGCTCTTACCTACGCGCAGGTGCAGCTAACGGTAGCGATAAACGAGTGGTACAAGGGCTTTTACGACATATTGCAAGACGTCAAAAACCACACGGTGGGGGACTTTTGGACGGAGATCGAGATTTTTGCCGCGCTAGCGTTTCCTTTCGTGCTACTAGGTACGGCTATATCGTATTTTACGCGGGTTTGGACGCTTCGGTGGCGAGAGGCGATGACCTTTAGCTACATCGACTATTGGAAAAAGACGCCAAAAGATATCGAAGGCAGCTCGCAACGTATCCAAGAGGATATCTACCGTTTTGCTAAGATCGTAGAGGACCTGGGTGTTACGGTGGTGGATGCGGTTATGACGCTAGTGGCCTTCGTGCCCATCCTTTGGGCGCTTAGCGCAAAGGTAAAAGTGCCGTTTATGGAGAACGTAGCCGGCTCGCTCGTGTGGATCGCTGTGGCTACCAGCGCGGGCGGTCTCATCGTCTCGTGGTTTGTGGGTATCAAACTGCCCGGTCTTGAGTACAACAACCAAAAAGTCGAAGCCGCATTTAGAAAAGAGCTCGTCTACGCCGAGGACGACAAGCAAAACTACGGCGATACGCGCAAGCTAGAAGAGCTTTTTCAAAAGATAAGATTTAACTTCGGCAGGCTCTTTTTGCACTACGGATATTTCGACGTTTGGAAATACAGCTTTAGCCAAGCTATGATCATCGTTCCGCTCATAGCCCTAGGTCCTAGCGTGCTAACGGGCGCGATAACCCTGGGCGTGATGATGCAAGTCGTAAATGCCTTTTCTCAGGTGCGCGCTAGCTTGTCGATATTTATAAGAAACTGGACGACCATCACCGAGCTACGCTCCATCCACAAGCGTTTGAAAGAATTTGAAACCAACATCGGCTATAAGGGCACGAAAAACGAGAATAACGAGGGGCTGAGGCTTGATATATTTGCCTATTGGGCGATCACGATCGCAGCCTTTGCGATATATTTAAAGCTAATGGAATTTAGCATGTAAAAACCGTCATGCTTCGTCGGCCGCTCAAATTTAGCCTTGACTCGGACTTAAATTTGAGGGCTAGCTCGGCTGTAAATTTGGCAAATTTGACGAACTCGCGGCTTTTTTAAATTTGACGGCTCGCGAGCAGCGATCAAATTTGAGTTTGCGAGCCGCGCCCGAGCCACCCAAACCAAACTACTAAAATTTACCAAATTTGACCCGAATACACAAAAAACAAACCCGCTTAAACCCGCCCAAACAGAGCTCAAATTTACGCCGCCAAATTTCCAAAACGCAAATTTACCCGCCGTTTCTTTACAAATTTGCCGCCGTTAAGCCAAATTTAAACGCCTATTTACGAATTTATAGCTGTTTTAGCGGTATAATCGCCAAAATCTCGCAAAGGATGAAAAATGACGATAAGAAAAATTATTTTGCTCGCCGTATTTACCGCGACGATGCTGACGGGCTGCTTCACCAGCTCGACTAGCGGCGGCGCGCTGGGCGAAAACAGACGCCAGATGTTTCTGGTCGGCGAACAGGAGATGAACGAGGCCGCAGCCAAAGCCTACGTACAGACGCTTAGCGGCGCGCGCAAAAAGGGCGCGCTAAACATCGATCCCGTGATGACCAAAAAAGTGCAAGACGTCGCCAAACGCCTAATCGCGCAGGTCGGAGCGTTTAGAGAGGACGCGCTCAAGTGGAAATGGGAAGTAAACGTGATCGACGAAAACACGATAAACGCGTGGTGTATGCCTGGCGGCCGCATCGTCGTGTATAGCGGCATCATCAAAAATCTCTCGCTCACAAACGGCGAGCTAGCCGCCGTCATGGGGCACGAGATCGCGCACGCGCTGCGCGAGCATAGCCGCGAGCAGGCCAGCACGGATATGCTCAAAAACGTCGGCATTTTCGCCGTTTCGCAGGCTGCGGGACTGGGCGATCTAGCTACCGGCGCCATAAATATGGCCGCTCAGTACACCATCTCGCTGCCGTTTTCTCGCTCCCACGAGCGCGAGGCCGACCACATCGGTACGGAGCTCATGGCGCGCGCGGGCTACGATCCTAAAGAGGCGGTAAACGTCTGGATAAAAATGTCTAAAAAAAGCGGCGGTAGCGTGCCCGAGATACTAAGCACGCACCCCTCAAACGAGAGCCGTATAGCCGATCTGCGCGAGGTTGCGGCAAAGCTAGAGCCAGTATATCTGCAAGCTAAAAAGTAAAATTTAGCTCGCCTAGCGGCTCTTTTAAGCGCTTGCGGTTGGCCGTTTTAGGCGGCCGCGCCGGTGTTTAAGTAGATTTGTAAGGCAGATAGAGGAGTGCAACAAGCTCCGATAATGTCCGCCGTATCTTAAAATTTTAAACTCTTATTTTAAATTTGCCGCCGAGTTTTTGATTTGTTACGAAGGCGGCAAATTTATTTTTGCTTTAGTCTTTTTTGATCATCAAATTTGCTAGTAAATTTATAAAACTGCATCAAATTTGCCCGCGCATGCCGATAGTTGGCGTTAAATTTACGATCACCGTCCGTGTCAAATTTACTTTATGCGATTTTGCTTTTCGAAAAACTCCTCGTAAAAGTCGCTGCGTCTGCGAAAATTTGACGCGATCACTTTATTTTGCCGTGCCGCTTTTTGAGTGATGTCGCATGGGCGATTTTTTCTTTGCTGTTCTAGCCAAATTTAACAATCCGCACCGAATTTATAGTATATTTACGCCGTTAAGCGCCATAAATATATCGCTAACCAATCTCCCGCATCGCATCGAGCCGATTTAAAAATATCTCTACCTTGCGTAACTGCGCCGCATCTAGCGCCCTGCCCGAGTAAAAGTACTCTACGCTGTTGCCGTTTGGATAGTAAATTTTGCCGCCGTCTCCGTCGCACTCTTCTGCACCCTGCTCGCCGCCGCGCTCGCCCTGCTTGCTCTTGTCTTTTACGCTCTCGCCGCCTGCGCCTCGCTCTTCCGCGTCAATTTTACCGATTTGTGCCGATGAATTCGTATCGAATTCTACACCGCCGTCTGCGTTAAATTTAGCCGCTTGCGAGGGCAAATCCTCGACTTGTACAAGCTTTAGCCTTCCGCCCAGCTCGCTTGCAAGGCGGTTTAGCGTGCCGTCTATGCCGTCGACGATGCGCACGTGCGGAGGCAAAATTTCACGCAAAACGTCCTTGAAATAGTTAAAATGCGTGCAACCAAGTACGATCGAGCCGAGGCGCTCAAGCTCAAATTTAGCTAGCTCTTCCCTCAGATAAGCCCGAACCGCGGGCGTGTCAAACTCCAAATCTTGCGCAAACTCCACAAGCCTGGGTAGCGGCAAGCTCCACGTCTCGCACTCCAGCCGCCCCACGAGGCGCGCGAGCTTTTCGCCCGCGATCGTTAGCGGCGTAGCTATGAGCAGCGTCGGGCGCGCGCCGAAGCTGTCCGCAGCGAGCTTGACGGCGGGCTCCATACCGATGACGGGCACGCTAAATGCGCCGCGAAGCTCCGAGATAGCCGCGCTCGTGGCGGTGTTGCAAGCAACGACGACCGCGTCCGCGCCGCGCG
>CALCKS010000253.1 GCA_937965895.1 uncultured Campylobacter sp. | reverse complement strand
TAAACGAGCTAGGCGCTAGAGGTGAGAGCAAAGACGAAAACGCGAAGGATCTAAAAGCGCTGTTTGGCGATCTGTAGCCGATTTGAGCCCTTTGGTCGCATTTGTTTAGGGCGGTAAATTTGAGGCACAGCGTCTGGGTCAAATTTGACCTGTTTCGTTTGCTAAAATTTGCCGCTTTTTTTGTTTTTATTTTAATGCATTAAATTTTTATCCGTATTCATGCCCTATAAAATGAAAGAAGCCTGCGAGAAAATTAAATTTTAAAATGCACCTTGCAAACGCCAAATTTTATTAATACGGTAAAACAAGATAAATTTGGGATTTTGAGGCGGCAGATAAACCGCCAAATTTTAGGTTATTTATTTTTAGTAGAGCGGTACATCGGATGCTGATAGTCGTTTCTCTCGCAGCCCGTAGCTAAAAGCGCAAACATCAAAACAAGCGCGCTTAGTATAACTTTTCTCATTTTCTCCCTTTTTTTGAATTTCATTTTCGCTCAATTATAGCAAATTTAGCCAAATTACCAAAATCGACGCAGCTAAATTTGGCGGAATTTGGACTGGACTATTTTGCGTCAAATTCGTCGCAGTTTATTGCGGGCAAGCAGCGCATGCGTCAAATTTGCTCGCCTGATACCCGCATGCGACGGATTCGCGCTCGCAGGCAAATTTATTAGCCCAAATTTGTCCCGTCTGGCGACGCCCCGCGCCGTAATATATTAAATTTTTATCCAAAAAAAAGTAGAATATCTTATCTTAAATTTAAGGAAAAATTCGTGTTGCAAGCATTAGCGCTTAGATATAGACCGCGAAATTTTAGCGAGCTCGTAGGTCAGGAGGCCGTCAGCACCAGCCTCACGCACGCTCTGGATGAGAACCGCCTAACCCACGCCTACCTTTTTTCGGGACTTCGCGGCAGCGGCAAGACCTCGAGCGCTAGGATATTTTCAAAGGCGCTCGTTTGCGATCACGGCCCGACTAGCCAGCCCTGCGAGCAGTGCGCCAACTGCATCGCTGCAAACGAAGGCCGTCACATCGACATCATCGAGATGGACGCCGCCAGCCACCGCGGTATCGACGATATAAAGGGACTCATCGAGCAGACCAAGTACGCTCCGGCGATCGCTCGCTTTAAGATTTTTATCATCGACGAGGTGCATATGCTCTCCACGCCCGCGTTTAACGCGCTGCTAAAGACGCTCGAGGAGCCGCCGCTCTACGTCAAATTTATCCTAGCCACAACCGATCCGCTCAAGCTCCCCGCTACCGTGCTATCGCGCACGCAGCATTTTAGATTTCGCCAGATCTCGCGCCCGGACGTCGTCGCGCACCTTGACTTTATCCTAAACCGCGAAAACGTCCCGCACGAAAAAGAGGCCCTCGAGATCCTCGCTCGTAGCGGTGCGGGTTCGCTGCGCGACACTCTCACGCTGCTAGATCAGGCCATCATCTACGCCAAGGGCGAGCTAACGCAAAGCGCCGTCGCGCAGATGCTGGGGCTGCTTGATCCGCAGCGCATAGAGGAGATACTTGCACTCGTTATGAGCGGCGATAAATCAGCCGTAAGCGCGGCGGTAGCGCAGCTGGAGAGCTACGATGCCGAGATGGTGATAGATGAGATAACGGCAAATCTAAAAGCAAATTTCCTCGCGCAAAGTCCGAAATACTCGCTGCTTTTATACGAGAGATTTTTTAGGATCCTCTCGCAGGCGCGCTCGATGCTAAGCGTTAGTAGCGACGGCGGATTCGTGCTTGGCGTGATGCTTTTTATGATGATCGAGGCGATAAATCTAAAATCGATCGACGAGATGATAGCCGTGGACGCGAGGGAAAAATTTGCGGATTCGCAGGCTCGCGCGGCTGATTTTGGCGGCTCCCGCGCGGCGTCAAACGCGGTTAAGTCTGCTGTGCAAAACAGTGCGGCCCAGGGGCGAAATTTTAACGCACAGGCTTTGGATAGCTCGGCAAATTTGAGCGCCCAGGCGCCGCAGGAGCCGGGCAGTCAAACCCACGCCGCGAAAATCCCAAATCCCGCTTACGAGGCATTTTTGGCCAAAATTTACGACCGCAGCTTTGATCTTGGCGAGTGCTTTAAAAACTGTATTGATTTTTTGGAGTTTTCAGACGGCTGCATGAGTCTGGCTTCAAGTGCGGCAGGCGACGATCAGAAGCGGCTTCGCGAGAGCTCGAAGGTGATTTTGCAGATTTTGCGCAGTCTTTTTGGCGAGAGCGCAAGGATAAAGATAACTCCCAAGCAAAGCCCCGAAGTAGGGGCGCAAGAGCAAAAGGGCTCGGCAAATTTGGATGACGAGCGCGGTGGTGCGGCAAAATCTGAGAGCAATGAGGTGACGCCAAACCAGGCTGGCTCCAAATTTGACTCGGACGTCGCGCCGGAAAATTTAAGCCAAAACGACCAAGCGCAAGAGATCTCAAATTTGACGGGGAATTTGTTTTCAGAAGGTAGCGAGGAGAGGACGGCTACGCCCTCGGAGCAAAATTTAGACGCCAAATTTGAAAGCAGCGAGCAGGGTGAGCAAACACAAAATTTGACGCCGCAACCGCAAACGGCAAATGACTCGGCACCTAGCGCGCAAACTAATAGCGACTCGCCTATGGGCGAAACCGAGACCTTAAATTTAAACGAAAACGCGGAAAATTTGACGCAAAACTCGCAAACGCAGGCTGGTTTAAATCAGCTGACAGGGCCTAAATTCGCGCCCGATTTTGAGAGTATGCGCGACGACACGCACGATTTTCATGAGGCGTATTCGCTGAAATTTAAGACCGATGATGGCGCCATAGCGGGGGCGGATCTGGCGTTTTTAGATGACGAACTAAAGCAGCTAGAGAGTCAAAATGCCGCAAAAACGGAGCAAAAACCAAGCGCTACCGCTAAATTTAACCAAAACCACGCGCCGCAAACGGCAAACTTCGGCGAGCCGCCGTTTGATCCGGACGATGTGAGCGAGATGTTTAGCGAGGCGGCGGACTATGAGGGTACCGCCGCACCATTTGAACAAGACGCGAGCGAGCCTGTAAACGCGGCTGTAAGGCAAAATTTAGATACGGCAAATTTAAGCGGCGAAGAGTTTCAAAGCGAAGCTAATTTTGACGACTCGTTCTCAAACGAGGCAAATTTGAACGCTCAAAATCCTACGCCAAATTTGGCTACAAAAACCCAAGCCGATCCCAAAGCTGCAAAAAATCAAGCGGTTTTAAAAGAAGCTAAACGACTGTTTGGAGAGCCTGAAGTCTTAGAAATTTGAGGCGTTTGATTTAGCTCGTTAAATTTGCATACCGTTTTGATATTTTTGGTAGGGCGCAATAGTAAGCGAAATACGCCAAGCATTTTTTGAAGCAAACGCGGGCGTCATAAAATGCTACAAATATCAAGCCACGCTAGATACTCGCACGTCCGAACTATGCCGCGCCTACGATGGCCTAATGTGGGATAAAGACTACAAACCCATCGGGCATAACTTCCCGTTTCGCAAACCGCGCGTAAATACTCATTTTAATTGCCGCAGCACCATAATACCCGTAACCAAAAGCTGGGATGAACTGGGCGTCGAGGGAATGGATGAAGCAAGCGGTCGCACTAGGTCAAGTATGAACGGCTACGTGCCGCAGGATATGACGTTTAACGACTGGCTAAAAACTCAAAGCCCCGAAACGATAGAAAAGACGCTAGGCAAAGGTAGAGCCGAGCTATTTATGCAAGGCAAGATCACTATGCGGGATTTAATAACGCAGCAGGGGCGTGCGCTTGATTTGAGAGATATTTACAAAAAGAAAAAGCTAAACGAATACGACACCAGGAACGTGAAACATTTTGATATTCCGCGCAAACTAGCTAAAAGGATAAATTTGAAAACGGATACCATACGGGGTAGTATTGATTATTTATACGAAAAACACCCCGAGATGTTTATTAATAAAGATGATTTAAAAAATCAAATCATAGACGCCTTGAGAAATCCTGAATTTATAAAAGAAGCTACATTTAAAGCTGATGGCGTAATTATCGGCAAGTCGATAGACGATAAGAAAAAGAAAATGATTGACATCGGCATAAATATAAACGACGGCGTGATTTTTCACATAAACAAGAAGCGTTGGGATACCACAATAAAAGCTTTAAAAAATAGGTAAGCGGTGAGACCACCCACACCCTCACACAGGTTTCTATCCCCAGGGGCGGTAATGCTTTGCTAAGAAGCTGGGCTGTTTGACGAGCCGTTCGCTTACCTACTTGTGAAATTATACCATATTTTTTTACCAAACCAACCCCGTTTAAAATTTAAGTTACTATTCTATCAAAGGCCGT
>CALCKS010000252.1 GCA_937965895.1 uncultured Campylobacter sp. | reverse complement strand
TGGCGTGCGCATCGAGGACGTCGTGGTCGTGCGCGAAAACGGGGCTGAAATTTTATGAGGGTAGCGGGGGCGAGGCGGTTTGGCAAATGCCTCTTTTTCCCGAAGGTTTTTGATTTTAAACCGGGTTTTAAAAATAGCGTTATTTTGGGGCTGGGCGGTAATATTGGCGACGTGAAAAAGCGCTTTAATGGGCTGCATTTTAAACTCAGCCGAGACACCAGGTTTCATGTCGTGGAAAACTCGGCACTCCTTATAAACGAGGCGTTTGGGTTTAAAGAGCAGGCGGATTTTACAAACGCCGTAATGCTCGTGCAAACGAGCCTTGCCGCGAGGCAAATTTTAAAAATAACGGCAAATTTAGAAAGGCGTTTTGGACGCGTGCGAAGCTTTAAAAACGCGCCCAGGACGCTTGATATAGACATTTTGTATTTTAGCGGACGAAACAGGAATGATGCGCGGCTGGCGCTACCGCATCCGGGCGCGCAAAGCAGGGCTAGCGTGATTTTGCCGCTTGGGACGATGAAGCGCGTTAGCAAAAGCGGAGTGAGATTTTAAAATTTAGCGGCCGCAAAGCCTAAATTTGAAGCAGGAACGGAAAATGCATAGCCTTTGCCGCGACGATTTGGGCTAGAGGCGGCGAAATTTAGCGAGAAACGAAGGAGAAGATTTGGCGACGAAGTTTTATACGTTTACCGGCGAGAGCAGTATGGAGGCGCTAAAAAAGGCGCAGGCTCAGTGCGGCGAGAGGGCGATCTTGGTAACGACGAAGCAAATTCAGCCAAAGACGATAAACAAAAAGCCGCTTTATGAAATTTTAGTCAGCGTCGAAGAGGATGCGAGCGAGCAGAAAAAAAATCAGCCGCAAAAGCAAAATTTAAAGGGCTACGAGGACTTTTTGCGCGCTCAGGTAGCAAAAGAGGAAAGACCGCAAAAGATTATTTTAGACGAGCGCGAGCTTTTTGAAGTCGAAGCTCAAAGCGCTTTAGCTGCGGCAAATTTTAGCCAAAACTCCACGAGCTCAGCCTCGCAAAATCAAAACTATAAAACCGTTCAAAATAGCGGCGAAGACATACTCCTAAACATCTCAAAAGCCGCAAAGGAGATAAGCCAAATAGCAAATATAGAAACTATGCCAAGCCGCCAAGATCAAAACTACGATAAAAAGATAGACGATGTCGCAAGGCAGGTGAGCGCACTAAGCGAAAAAGTAAATATGATAGCCGATATGTTCTGGGAGGAGCGAGCGGGTGCTAGAAACAACCTAAGCATACCGCCCGAGTTTGCCGGTATCTACAAAGACGCCAAAAATAGCGGCATGAAAGAGGAACACCTAGAGCAGATAATGAAAATAACCGTGGAAAATATGTCGCCTCAGATGAAGGCTAATCCGACTGCGGTTAGGAGATATTTTAGCTCGCTGCTTAGAAAGATGCTGCCGTGCAGAAGCGAAGAGGACGATAGAAAACAAAAGATAATGATGCTGGTTGGGCCTACGGGAGTTGGTAAAACTACGACTCTAGCTAAACTTGCTGCAAGATTTGCTTATGGAGACGGTAAGCGTGCAAAAACGGGCATCATCACGCTTGATACCTACCGTATCGGGGCGGTCGAGCAGCTGTTTCAATACGCCAAGATGATGAAGCTTCCGATCCTTGACGTTATCGAAGTTGATGATTTTAAAAACGCTCTAAAGCAGCTAAATCACTGCGAAGTGATCCTCATAGACACCACGGGTAGCTCGCAGTACGATAAAGAAAAGCTATCAAGGCTAGAAAAATTTTTAAAAAGCTCGGATACACATATAGACGTGCATTTGGTGCTCTCTGCAGGAGCAAAGATCGAAGATATGCTTGAAATTTACAACGGATTTAGCTTTCTTGACATCGACACCCTGATCATTACCAAATTTGACGAGACGAAGATTTTTGGCAACGTATTTTCTCTAGTTTACGAGACGAATAAGCCTGTTAGTTTTTTCTCTGTCGGCCAGGAGGTACCGGACGATATCTTGGTGGCAAAGAGCGAATTTTTAGTAAGTTGCGTATTAGAGGGATTTAGCAAGGAACATAATGAGTAATCAGGCCGAGAAACTAAAAGGCATAGTGGCCGCCCAAGTCAAGGCAAAAACTACGTATTTTATTGCTGTAACTAGCGGCAAGGGCGGAGTAGGTAAAAGCACCATAAGTGCAAATTTGGCTAACGTCTTGGCCAAAAGCGGGTATAGAGTCGCTCTTTTTGACGCGGATATCGGGCTAGCGAATTTAGATGTCATCTTAAACGTACGCGTTAATAAAAATTTGCTCCACGTACTAAAAGGCGAATGTTCCTTAAAAGATATTTTGATCGAGATAAAGCCGAATTTGACGTTGATTCCTGGTGAAAGCGGCGAAGAAATATTAAAATTTAACAATCAATTTTTATGCGAGCAGTTTTTTGCCGAGTCGGCGAACCTTGACGGGCTTGATTTTATCATCATCGACACGGGCGCGGGTATAGGCGGAAACACGCGGCTATTTTTAGAGGCTGCAGACGAGGTCGTGGTGGTTACTATGCCCGATCCCGCAGCGATAACGGACGCCTATGCCGTTATAAAAATCACTTCAAAAGATAAAGACAATCTTTTGATGGTTTTTAATATGGTAAAAAACGAAAAAGAGGCGATGAGGATATTTGAGCATATACAAAAGGTAGCCAAAGCAAATATCGAAAATCCGCTAAATTTGGAGTTTTTAGGGGCTATTAGCGAGGATAAAAGCGTCTCAAAGAGCATAAAACAGCGTACGCTTTTTACCGACGATAGCGAATTTTGTCTGCCGAGCTTGGAGTTAAATCAGATAGCTCAAAGGCTTATTTCGAGATTGGAACAAAAAGTGCTTAAAGATGGTCAAGTCAATAGCTTTAGCGCCTTTTTTAGGCGCATGATTGAGCAATTTTAAATTTAGGATTTAGTTTTGAAAGCGGAAAATTTTATAGCATTTTTTACTGTTTGCGGATTTTTTACGGGAGTCGTTTTTTCGGCGTTAAAGTTAAGCGACCCGATACAGATGTTGCTTTATACTTTCGTGATTACGTTTTTCTTTTATCTCGTGATTCACGTTATCATAATGAACTATATCGACGTCAGATTATCGTTTAAAAAGAGATTTGATAAAGATCAATACGAACAAACGGCCGATTATCTTATCGGAGAACTAGCCCTTAGAGAAAAGCGTATAGATAATATACTAAGTAAGCTAGCTAGCGAAAATATCCTAATAAAACAAGCGCTAGGCAAAAATGGCGAAAGAAATGCAAAAGCCGCATAATCCTTATGCCTCAAATTTAAAAAAAGAACAAGACGAGGTCGTGCTAGCCTATACGCCGGCTCTTCGCGCGATGGCTTTTAGGCTAAAGGAGCGTTTGCCCGCTCATATCGACGTTAGCGACCTGATCGGCGCTGGGCTGGAGGAGATGGTAAAGCTCTCCAGAAAATACGACAAAGAGCAAAACGACTCGTTTTGGGGTTATGCGCAAAAGCGAGTTTACGGCGCGATGCTTGATTTTTTACGCGGGCTTGACGTGGTTAGCCGCTCGGACCGTACTTTGGTAAAGTCTATCGAAGCTTTAGTAAATGAGTATTTTAATAAATTTGAGTGCGAACCGGACGATGTATATATCGCAGGAAAGCTAGGTATCGAAGTAGAAAAAGTAAGCGAAGCAAGAAACGTGAGCGCCGTCGTCGCCGTCCTAAACATCGACGATCAAATGGAGCTAATGAGCGAGGAGAATACGCTAGAACGGGTCGAAAAAGAGGATTTGATAGAAAAGATAACTCAAATTTTAAATGAATTTGAGGAGCGCGATCAGCTCATCGTACAGCTTTATTATTACGAAGAGCTGAGCTTAAAGGAGATCAGCGAAATTTTGCAGATTACCGAGAGTAGGATCTCGCAGATACATAAGCGTTTGATGGAAAAAATAAGAAAAAAGCTTGAGGGTAAATAATGGCGGACATTTTAAGTCAAGAAGAGATAGATGCGCTACTAGAAGTCGTGGACGACGACGATGCTAGCGAATCTATCGGCGAAAAATCAAAAAAAGAAGAACAGCAGCAGGTAATAATTTACGATTTTAAACGCCCAAACCGCGTCAGCAAGGAACAACTGCGCGCGATAAAGGGCATACACGACAAGCTTGCGAGAAATTTGGCTTCTCAAATTTCAAGCGTTATGAGAAGTATCGTGGAGATCCGCCTGCATAGCGTCGATCAGATGACGTACGGCGAGTTTTTGATGAGTTTGCCGAGTCCCACTAGCTTTAACGTCTTTTCGATCAAGCCGCTTGACGGAAACTGCGTTTTGGAGATAAACCCAAGCATCGCGTTTCCGATGATAGATCGCTTGCTAGGCGGTAACGGCGAGGGCTTTGAGACTAGCAGGGAGCTAACCGATATCGAGGTAAATTTGCTCGACGCAATCCTAAGAATGATGATGCAGCGCCTAAAAGAGAGCTGGTCGATGATCACCGATATGTACCCAAACGTCGAGGCTAAAGAAAGTAGCCCAAACGTCGTGCAAATCGTAAGCCAAAACGAGATCGTGATAATGGTCGTCATGGAGATCATCGTAGGTAACTCAAGCGGCATGATAAATATCTGCTATCCGGTCATCTATCTCGAACCGATCTTAAGCCGCCTGGCTAACCGTGACATAATGCTTGGCGAAACGAGCGCGAAAAAGAGCCGAAACAAAGAGCTAAAAACGCTGATCGGGCGCGCCGAGGTGCTGTATGAGGCGATACTTGGTAAAAGCATAGTTAGCGTAAACGAGTTTTTAAATTTAAAAGAGGGCGACATACTGCGCCTTGACCGCTCGGCAAACGACAAGGCTATCGTAACGATCGATAAAAAAGAGGTGTTTTTGGCTGAGGTCGGGCTGCATAGATTTAGAAAATCTATCCGTATAGAAGAGCTAATCAGAAGCGACAAAGACGAGATCAAAAATATCCTCGAGCAGTACGAAGAAGAACGTAGAGCAAAACTTATGAGCACTGAGCACGAGGATGAGTACGAAGACGACGATATATTAGGCGAGGATGAAAACAATGAATGATTTTTTTAAAATTTTCGTAAACGAGGTAAAGGCTACGGTCGAAGGGCTAACGGGTAGGACACCCGAGATAGGCGAGAGAAACGAATACGACGCGCCCAAACAAGAAGGCATAAAGCCGCCTCTAGCTGTTGCAAACATAGCCGTTAGCGGCGATACGACGGCAAAGATGATACTAGTAGCCACGCCGGTACTGATGAGCGCGATCGGCGAATGGATGCTTGGAGAAGAAGAGATCTCGCGCAACGAAAATCTAAGCGAGGACGAGCTGGATGCCGCTAAAGAGGTGTTTTCAAATATCATGGGCGCATTTTCTACGAGCCTTGGCGCGCAAAAAGGCATGCCGAAGCTAAATTTCGAGGTAGCGAAAGTAAATTTCCTCGACGAGAGCGCAAATTTTGATTTGAACGCGTTTGAAAAAATATACGTCTATTCCGTTAAAATCGGAGACGTCAGCGAGCAAATCGCCGTCGTGCTTGACTTTGCATTGGTGAAATTTTTAAATAAAGATCACAAAGAACCAGCCCAGCAAGCAACCCTCGCAAAAGGCGATCTAAGCATCGAGGAAATGCGAAATATCGGGCTCATAATGGATGTGCGTCTGCCGCTTCACGTGCGTATCGGCTCAAAAAGAATGCTGCTAAAAGACGTGCTCACGATGGACATAGGCTCGGTCATCGAGCTAAATCAGCTCGCAAACGACCCGCTTGAGATTTTGATCAGCGACAAGGTCGTAGCCCTAGGCGAGGTCGTCATCGTGGACGGCAACTTCGGCATCCAGATCACTCAGATCGGTACGAAAAAAGAGCGCCTCGAGCAGCTACGTTAAGGTCTAAAATCGGACGAATTCCGCCTTGGGGCGCTTTTTAAAACCAAGTCGTATTCAGCCAAATTTAGCACGAAATCGTGAGCAAATTTAGAGGCCTAAATTTGCAAACCGCCATATTTTTAGAAACCGCTGCATAAATTTGCGTTAAAGGCTAAGGTGGCGGTTTTGTGATTTTAAAATGGGTTTGCTTTGCGAGTTTGTGCCGTTTAGCGCTAAAATTGCCAGCAAATTTGAGCAAAATTAAACCGCTTTGATAGCTTTGCAAATTTGAAATCTACCTAAAATTAATCTCAAATTTAATCATGCGTCATTTGTTTTTAAATCCGTTTTGGCTATCATTGCTTTTAAATTCGCGTGGTAAATTTAGCCGCTATCTGCAGCTCTAGCACGTAAATTTAAACTAAGAAAAAGAGAAAATAATGGATGAAATTCTAAACGATCTGGCCAAATTTAGGGATTTTGCGACTTATAAAAATCCTAGCGTTACGTTTTTTGGCTCGGCCAGGTTTGACGAAAATAGCAAATACTGTAAAATGGCTTTTAGCCTCGCAAAGCAGCTTGCAGAAGGCGGTTTTGCCGTCGTTAGCGGCGGCGGGCCAGGCGTGATGGAGGCGGCGAACAAAGGAGCGTACGAGAGCGGCAAAAGTCCGTCGATAGGCCTAAATATCGTGCTTCCGTTTGAGCAAGTGACAAACAGATACGCCACTAGCAGCTTTGTCTTTTCAAATTTATCCGCTCGCAAATTTGCCCTCATCGAGCGCTCGAGCGCGTTTTTGGTGTTTCCGGGCGGCTTTGGGACGCTTGATGAGCTGTTTGAGATCCTAGTGCTCGCGCAAATCGGCGCCAAAAAAGCTAAAATTTTTCTCATCGGTAGAGAGTTTTGGAGTAAGCTCGACGATTTTATCAAAACCACGCTCATACGCGAAAAAGCCGTCAGCAAGGAGGATTTGTCGCTTTATACGATCAGCGACGATCTGGATGCCGTGCGGGACGAAATTTTGGGAGTATTAAACTAAGCCGGTTTGCTAAAATTGTTCGAATTTTAAGGATTTGGCGATGCTTGACGGGATTCGAGATAGGATTGCTTTTGTGCTGATTTGCCTCGTTTTTATCGCTATTTTCGGCTGTGTCGCCCTCAAATTTGACGCTGCTCGCGTCCACTGCTGATTTTAACTGCCGCTACGATGGCGCATACGGTGCGCAAAAATTTAAAGCTCTAAAATACCGCAAGGCTTGAGGGTTAGTTGAAATCGGTCGGTGCTTATATTTGGCGTTCGGTGTTAAATTTTGATCTTTGTAAATTTGTTCGCGCGGTTTGGTTTGTGTTTTTAAGCGGATTTGCCGATATGCTTGCCTTTTGCGTCAAATTCGGTAAATTTAACCGCGTCATCGCCGTTTGCAAATCCTGCATTGCCGTCTCGGCGCGTAAAATCTAGAGCCGGCAAGGCGCGAAAGCTAAATGCCACGCCACCCTTGGCTCGCAAATTTATAGCGCATTAAGCTAATTTTTATATAATCGCACCGAATTTATACGAATTTGCCTTATTGTGGGGCTAGGGCGAGATTTGTAAATTTTAAAGCTGAATTTAAAATACAAAACTTTAGGGTGCGGTATTTTTAGATGATTTTTGCGGCTGTGCGGTAAATTTTCGGCGTAGATAGAACATATAGTTCATCAAGCCGAAAATTTACAAACTCCGTAAAAAGCGCTAAAAAGACAAGCCCTCACAATAGGAAGAAAAATGAAAATACTAATGGCCATGAGCGGCGGCGTCGACTCCACCATGAGCGCCAAAATGCTGCTAGAAGCGGGTCACGAGGTCGTGGGCTGCTATATGAAACTACACAAAAAGCCTGGATATCATGAAAAAAATATCGATAAAGTCGCCCGCGCGTGCGGGTATCTGTGCATCCCCTATCACGTGCTTGATTTACAAGAGCAGTTTGACAGATACGTCTATACGCCGTTTGTTAGCTCCTATAAAGAGGGTAAGACGCCAAATCCCTGCGCGCTTTGCAACCACTTTATAAAATTCGGCGAGCTGCTAAAATTTGCCAAAAGTATCGGCTGTGAAAAGCTCGCCACGGGCCACTATATCCGCGTGCAAAACGGCATGATCAGGGTTGCCGCCGATCCTAGCAAAGACCAGAGCTACTTTGTCGCGCAGGTGCCAAAAGAGATCATTGCCGATATGCTTTTCCCGCTCGGGGATAAATTTAAAAAAGACATAAAAGAGCTGGCAAAATCTCTGCCTAGCTTTCGCGAATACGGCGAGCAGGCCGAGAGCAGCGAGATTTGCTTCGTCGAGGATACCTATATCGAGGTGCTAAACAAGCACTACGAGACCGACCTGCCAGGCGACGTGGTCGATAGCGCGGGCAAGGTGATCGGGCGGCACAACGGCTACATGCACTACACGATCGGCAAGAGGCGCGGATTTGAGGTATTTGGGGCGCACGAGCCGCATTTCGTGCTCTCTATCGACGCTCAAAATAACCGCATCGTCGTGGGCCCAAAAGAGGAACTTGAGCGCGGCAAGATCGCAGTAAATAGCCTAAATTTATTCGTGGACGAGAGCGAGTTTGACTGCGACGTCAAGGTTCGCTACCGCAGTATCGGGCTAAACGCGCACGTAAAGGTGCTAGAGGGCGGCACCGCCGAGGTCGAGCTAAAACAGAGCGCATTTGGCGTGGCTAGCGGGCAGCTGGCGGTATTTTACAGAGGCGAGCTAGTTATCGGCAGCGGATTTATACTGTAAATTTTATCTTAAATTTGATCGCTTCGGGCGGTCAAATTTGACTCTCTTGCCGAGGCGTTTGCGGTAGCGGCGTTTCGGTGAAATCTACAAATTTAACTTCAAATTTTACTGTTTGGCGACCTTTTTTATGCGCTTAAATTTATAAATAATCGAGTTTTAGGAGTCCGGTACTCACGATCTAAATTTGCCTTTTTAAAAATCGGCAATCGCTTTGTATATGGTTTGGTTTGTAGGAAAAGTGCCCTTATGGCCTCGTAGAGTAAAAATTAGTTTTACTGATTTGCACGCTCGTTAGGATGCTAACTGCTAAAGATTATTGCTCGGTTAGTAGGTAGGCTTAAATTTGCCAAAAAGAGTTACATTTAGATATGTTTGCGTAAATTTGGCTATAGAGTTGATAGTCGTTAGTCGTATAGCGTAGGGAGCGGAAAAACTCCGCTCCACTTAAGATTACGCGTTAGTTATCTGGATATAGTTTATTCCGCCCTCGGTTAC
>CALCKS010000251.1 GCA_937965895.1 uncultured Campylobacter sp. | reverse complement strand
TTGCTCTCGTTTAAAGTACTGGATGACGGATTTTGAGTCTAGGATTTCATTTATCCTGATGGCGAGGTTTTTTTCGTAGACCATTACTTCGCCCTTGCCGAAAATTCGGTTGTTTATAAAAAGCTCCACGCTCTCGCCGGCAGGCTTTTCTAGATCGATAACCGAACCAACTTCGAGCTTTAATAGCTGCTTTACGCTAATCGTCGTAGTGCCGAGCTCTGAGATAAAATCCACGCCGATATCCATCAGCTCGTCGTAGCTTTTAAAAAGCCCGCCGCGCTCTTGCAACATCTCCTGAACCCCTTGCAGCGCCGTTTCTACGGCATTTATCTCTTGTAGTTCTTCGCTCATGCTTTTTTATATCCTACTTGAAATGTTCTATTTTTGATTTTATAGACGCGCTTGTCGTCTAGTTTGACGTGAAAGCTCGTCCCACCTAGATACTCGGGAGTGCCTAGTTTATAAGCGTTTGCTTCGCGTTCGTTGAGTAGATTTTTAGCGTAGCCGATCGTGAGATTTGCCACCTCTTTGCAGATGTCGCTTAGCTCGTCTTCGGCTAGTTTATCGACGCCAAGAAGCACGCTAGCAAAGCGGTTTAGCGTATCTTTTTTAAAGTAAAGATAAAAGTGAAACTCCTCTTTGCCCTTAAAAATCGGCAAACTCGATCCGTAAAATTTCCCCTCCGCGCTCTTTGCGCTCTCTACCTTGTAGCCCAGGGTATCCTCGCACAGATGCTTGATCCCAAGCTCCGCAACGTCCATCATCGCGCCGTCCTTTAAACAAAATTTTATAATTATACTTAAATTTAACGCAAACGCCGCTAAATTTAAAAAAGTTTATTGATTTGCTTTATCAGCTCTTCGCCCTCAAATTTGGCCGTGAGCTTTACTATCTCGGTGCCGATTATCGCGCCGTCGGCGTAGGTTTTTACCTCGTCGGCATCGTTTTTATTTTTCACGCCAAAGCCCACCGCAACAGGCAGATCTCTTCTTTTTTTTAGACCCTCTACTAGCGCCTTTAGCCTCTCCTCGCTAGCTCGCTGCGACCCGCTCACGCCAATAGCGCCCAGAGCATAGACAAATCCTGAGCCGAATTTTAAAATTTTATCCGCGCGGTTTTGCGAAGTGACGCTGATTAACGGGATGAGATCAAGGTCAAATTTAGCGCACAGTCCCGCTACCTCCTCGCTCTCCTCAAACGGCAGATCGGGGATGATAAATCCTGCTATACCGACCTCTTTTGAGCGAGCGATAAACCTCTCTACGCCGTAGGCAAACACGATGTTAAAATACACGAGAAATACGACCGGTTTATTTATCTTGCCTTTGCACTCTTCTAGCATGGTAAATACCGTGCCTGTATTTACGCCCTTTGCGGCGGTTTCAAAGCTAGCTTGCGCGATGAGTTTGCCGTCTGCGAGCGGATCGGAGTAGGGGATGCCAAGCTCAAGTAGATCCAGGCAGCTGCCGTCTAAATTTAATAAAAACTCCTTCGTCGCTTTGGCACTAGGATATCCCGCCACGACGTAGCCGATGTTTGCTTTTTTGCCCGCGAACGCGTCTTTTACCTTAGCCATAAATTTTTCCTTTCTCGTAGCTCATCACGGTGTTTATGTCCTTGTCGCCGCGTCCCGAGACATTTACGACGATGACGCTTTTTTTCGTCAAATTTGGACATAGCTTTTCTAGATACGCTAACGCGTGCGAGCTCTCGATCGCAGGTATGATGCCCTCTAGGCGGCTGGTTAGATATAGCGCGTTTATGCACTCGTCGTCTGTGACGCCGTAGTAGGCGGCTCGCTTGCTCTCGTGGAGGTGCGCGTGCTCGGGGCCCACGCCCGGATAATCAAGCCCCGCCGAGATACTATGTACCGGCTCGATCATGCCGTATTCGTCTTGAAGCACGATCGTTTTCATACCGTGGATGATGCCTGTGCGGCCCTTGGTTAGAGTTGCGGCGTGATACGGAGTATCCGCGCCTAGGCCCGCAGCCTCGACTCCGATCAAATTTACGTCCGCGTCGCCCAAAAACGCGCTAAAGATGCCGATGGCGTTGCTACCGCCGCCGACGCAGGCGATGACGTAGTCGGGATGTACGCCGTATTCTTTTAGTTGCGCCTTGGTCTCGCGGCCGATGATACTCTGGAAGTCGCGCACGATCCTAGGATACGGATGCGGGCCGACTGCCGAGCCGATGACGTAAAATGCGCTTTCTATCTCGTTTACCCACGCTTGGATCGCTGCGGTGGTGGCCTCTTTTAGCGTTTTTAGCCCATCTTCTACGCTCACGACTCTGGCGCCTAAAAGCTGCATGCGAAACGCGTTTAGCTGCTGACGCTCGACGTCGGTAGCACCCATATATACGTCGCACTCAAGACCGAGCAATGCCGCCGCCGTCGCAGTCGCCACGCCATGCTGACCCGCGCCCGTCTCTGCTAAAACCTTCTTTTTGCCCATTTTTTTGGCGAGAAGCGCCTGGGCTAGGGCGTTATTTATCTTGTGCGCGCCCGTGTGATTTAGATCCTCGCGCTTTAGATAAATTTCATGTCCGTAGTGCTCGCTTAGGCGTTTTGCGTGATATAGCGGACTCGGGCGTCCGACGTAGTTTTTTAGTAGGTCGTCTAGTTCGGCCTCAAATTCAGCCGTTTTTACTATGCGCTCGTAAGCAGCCTCGAGCTCGTCTAGCGCGAACATCACGGTTTCTGGCACGAACTGCCCGCCGAATTTGCCGAAATATGCTTTGGTGTTCATCGGTATCCTTTAAATTTTTGTTTATTTTAGCATTTTAAGTTTTTATTAGGCTTATTTTACGGTATTTTTAGCGCACGCAAATTTGAATTTATGGTAAAAACGATATGATTCCAAATATGTTACGGCGATATAAAAAGCTGCTTTCGGCCAAATTTGGTAAGCGAGTCAAGAGGTATTTAAGACGAAATAAAAACCAAAGGATAAGAATATGGGCGCCATAAAAGAAGCATTAAATAAAAATAAAATTTGGGCCGGCGGTTTGGCTGCCGTTTTCGGCGGTATTTCCGACATTTGTCAGCCGATCGCTCCTTTTGCGAAATATCTATTTTATGCTAGCATAATTATCACTTGCGTCCTATTTTTGGCTTATATCGGGCTATCTAGACTAAGGCAGAGGGTTTTGCCTATCATGGTATTTACGAGTCTAAGCATAATCGCCACCGGCTCCATGTACGGACTGCAAAGCGCGGAAGAAAAAGGTAGCGAAAACGGCTACTTAGCCAGCATCATACCGCCGCTTGAAAAAATTCAAAATTTGCTAGGCATGATCAAAAAAGATACGGACGAGATCAAGCAAGCAGTAACCGAAATAAAAGAAGATAGCAAAAATATAAAATCCGCTATACAAAACGTAGATACTAAAATAGACAAACTAAGCGAAAACATCGGCAAAGGCGGCGGCATCATCGCAAACCCGAAAACGCAAGAGGATTATTATCATAATGCCAGGATTTATGAGCTTAGCGGAGATTACGGAAATGCGAGAAAATCGTATATAAAATATTTTTCGTTTAGCGACCGTAAACTAGATCCGCATTTAAGATTTCAGTCGTTTTTAAAGATCCAAGAGGGCAAAGCCGGCGCAAAAGAAATTTACAACGAAATGTTTAAAAACGATGATATTTTGATCGATAGTTACGCCAAAATTTTACTCGAAAACGGCAAACAAAAAACAGAAAAACTAACAAATTTCGTTAAGCAAAATCCGGATTTTGCGCCTGCATACTATGAGCTGGCGCGCGCATACTCAAAGGCTGTTTTAGGGGATCAGACGATGTCCGATAAAAAGCTGGAAAAAGAGTACGCGGATAAATTTTTAAAGCTGAATGAAGAAGGGAAATTGGCGCGTTACTTTACCGATAAAGACGAGCTAAATGCCCAGATAAAATATATCCACGAGCGTAAAACTGAGCTGGATAAAATCAGTCAAAGCATCTTTGAAAATCCCGTAACGGTCGAGAGAATCCATACCAATCAGGGTTATCAAATAGTAGCGAACATTTCAGACAAACCGACTGAAATTTTTTACCGTATAGACGGGCAGGGGGAGTTTATCAGCACCGGGTATTTTGATATAGTTTACCAAGATAGCGGCGAAAAGAAGCCCAAAAACTGGTTTGGATTGCCGGACGACGCGCAAGTCGTAAAAGAGTATATAGAGTTTAAATACAAAGACCGAAACGGCAATATAAACGGGCCGTTTAAGTACGAATGGTACAAAAAGCTACCAAGCGGAGAGATACTAGACCCAAAAGCCGAAAGCGATATAAAGATGCTCAAACAAACATCAAACCACTGGGTGTCAAATGCCGGCCGTAAAGATATAGTTTATTTCACCCACATCCTCTCGTACGGCGACGGCGTGGAAAAGATCGTTTACGGTATCAATAAAGACGTTCCCGATACTGAGCTGCCAAAGCCGTACAATGTAAAAGCGGATGCTGATAATATATACAAAGAAGCGCCAAATATCCAAAGAGTGTCGGTGCAGATTTATTTCAAGGATGAGACGAAAAGCGATGTGAAAATTTTTAATTTTAAAAGCGAGTAGGGCGATAAAAGTCGGCTTTATGCGGTTGATTTAAAGCTGACTTTTTTGTTATCGTGCTTTTTGTTTTTGAAATTTACGCCTTTATCAGCTCCAAAATTTTCTTTATTTTTTCGGCCGATTTTATACCGTTTTCATCCTCGACTTTTGAGTTTAGATCGAGTACTCGCGGGTTAAATTTGACCGCTTCGCGCGCGTTATGCTCGCCGATGCCGCCTGCCATGCCAAAGTCAAATTTGACCCCCCGCAAAATCTCCCAATCAAAGCTAATACTGTTACCACCTGCATTTTCGCCTTTGCAATCAAAAAGCGGCATATCGCAAAGCGCGGTATCGACGGCGGGTAGCGCATCTAGCACGCTATAAACGCGCCAAACCCCTAGCCTCATCGCCTTTAAATTTGCGTACAAATTTGAGCTAACCTCGCCGTGGATCTGCGCGACGTCAAGCGCGGCAAATTCGCAAATTTCCATTATCTCGCAGTCGCTTTGCCCGGCAAAAACTCCGACGCATTTTTTACCCGCCTTGTGCGCTATATCCGCTATCTCTCGCGCCGTCTGAGCGCCTACTTGGCGTTTGCTTTTGGCAAATATCGCACCTAAAAAATCGACGTCCAGGCTCGCCACGTCGCGCGCCTCCGCAGGCGTTTTGATACCGCAAATTTTAACCAGCGTCACGCTTTGCCCCGCACGTAGTCCTCAAAATAGCGATAAACTTTACCGCTTTTTATCGCGTCTAAGATGACCTCTTTGGCCTGCGCCGGGCTATCTGCAACGCCAGCGGCGTATAGCGCAAACATCGCGTTTAGCACAACTATGTCAAATTTCGGTCCGCTAATCTCACCTTTTAAAATTTGCTTTAAAATTTCAGCGTTTTGCTCCGGCGTGCCGCCCTCGATCTCGCTGTGAAACGCCCGTTTGAAGCCAAACTGTTCGGGCGTGATGCTGTACTCGCTGATCTGGCCGCCGCGTAGCTCCACGACGCGCGTCTCATCGCATAGACTGATCTCGTCTAGTCCGTCCTCGCCGCGAACCACCAGCGCGCGCTCGCGTCCCAGCAGCTGCAGCGTCTCGGCGTAGAGGCGCAAAACGGGCTTATGATAGACGCCCACGAGCTGATTTTTGAGCGCCAAATTTGGATTTAGCAGCGGGCCAAGTACGTTAAAAACCGTGCGGATACCCAGGCGCTGGCGCACCTCGCGCACCTCGCCCACTAGCGGATGGAAAAACGGCGCGTGGAAAAAGGCTAGATTTTTATCGTTTAGTAGCTCTCGCTGCCCTAGGAGCGAATTTGAGCTATGAACGCCCAAAATTTCCAGCACGTCCGAGCTGCCTGATTTGCTAGAAACGGCTTTGTTTCCGTGCTTTGCGACCTTGACGCCAAGGCTTGCGAGGATAAACGCGACGGTGGTTGATATATTTATCGTCTTAAATCCGTCGCCGCCCGTGCCGCAAAGGTCGATCATCGGCGAGGGATCGCGGTAGGTCTGCGAGTATTTTAGGATGTTTTTAGCCAGGCTTGCTAGGCTTTGCGGATAGAGGCTTTTTTCGCTGATTAGCACCAAAAGCGCGGCTAGCTGCGTGATCTCGTACTCTTTGCTCGCGATGATTTCGCAAATTTGCTCAAAGTCGCGATCATCTAGCCGCTCGTTTTCTTGCAGTTTGATTAGAAACGGCTTGAGCGGGCGGATCTTTGGTTCTTTGGCGACTTCGGCTGTAGGCGCGGCTTCGTAGTTGATGAAATTTTCGATGATTTTTTTGCCGTACTGCGTGAAGTAGCTCTCGGGGTGAAACTGGATACCAAAAATTGGCCTGTCTTTAACGCTAAGCGCCATCACTACGCCGTCCTCGCTCACGGCTGAGGCCTCTAAATTTGACGGTAGCTCGTCCACGTAAAGCGAGTGGTAGCGCATAACCTCAAATTCATCCGGCAGTCCCGTAAATAACGGCTCTTTGCGGTTAACTTTTATGAGCGAGGTTTTGCCGTGATATGGTTTTTCTAGGCGTTTGATCTTTGCGCCGTGTACGAGTCCGATCGCCTGATGTCCGAGACAGATACCAAGGATAGGCGCGGCGATATCGCTTTGCAAAATCTCTAAACAAATGCCGCTATCTTGTGGGTGTTTTGGGCCCGGACTTAGCACGATTTTGCTCGGATTTAGCCTGCGGATTTCATCCAGCGTGATCTTGTCGTTGCGCACGCAGCGTACTTCCTCGTCGGTTAGTTCGCGTAGATACTGCTCCACGTTGAATACGAAGCTGTCGTAATTGTCTATCAATAAAATCAAAATTTTCTCCTTTTTTGCGGCTTGTCTCGCGAGCGCTTTTTGTGGATTTCGTTAAAATTTGACTCGATAGGCTATATGCCTTATCTTCGTCAAATTTTAACTTCAAAACCCCAAAAATCATCTCACGATACTTCGTCTTAACTTTTTACTTTCAAATTTGAAGTCAAATTTGCAAATTTTACCCACCGAGACCCGCATCTTGAAAATATCAAAATTTGAAAAACTTACTTTCTGTAAAACTGAGTTTTTGGGAGAGGAAGAGGTTCTACTTACGGTCTGCTTGCAGCTACAAACAAAGTGAAGTAGAGCGTCGCCTTCCTTTACTTCGCGTTTTGCGCTCGTAACTGTCGGAGGCAGACCCTCTCCCAAGCCCTCTCTAACCCCACTGCACGTGAGAGGTTGCTGCACTACGTGCAGGTCAAATTTCTCAAATTTCCATTGCATTTTTCGCAAATACATTTAGCACCGAGGCGCGTTTTTTGCAAATTTCTTTATATTCGTATTCCGGCACGCTATCTATCACGATGCCGGCTCCGGCCTGTACGAAAATTTCGGCGAAATTTCCACCAAGCTCGCCGCTTTTTAAATTTGACTCGTTTGCTCCGTCAAGGTGCGGGTCGTGCCCGCTAGCGTCAAATTTACCGCTAAATTTACGAGCAAATATCGCGCTTCTAATCAAAATCGCCATTTGCGCGTCGCCGTTAAAGTGGAAAAATCCGATGCCGCCGCCGTAGGCGTTGCGCCTATAGGGCTCAAGCTCGGCGATGATCTCCATGGCGCGGATTTTGGGCGTACCGCTGAGCGTGCCTGCGGGAAAGATGCTGCCGACCGCGTCAAATGCATCCAGATCGTCCGCCTTCGCTCCGTAGACGTCGGAGACTATGTGCATCACGCTCTCGTAGCGCACGATGCGCATGGCGTTTTTGACTGCGACGCTTTTTGGCTTGCTGACGCGGCCGATGTCGTTGCGAGCGAGGTCGATGAGCATTTTGTGCTCGGCTAGTTCCTTTTCGTCGCTTAGCAGTTCGCGCTCGAGCGCAGCGTCCTCTATCGCGTCCTTACCGCGTCCGCGCGTGCCGGCTATGGGCGCGACGTAGATCTTGCCCTCTTTTATCTCGCAGACTAGCTCTGGGCTAGAGCCCGCGACGTCGCCGTACGGGGTCGGGAAGTGAAACATATAAGGGCTCGGATTTGCCTCGCTCAGCGCTCGGTAAAAGTCAAGACTATCCATATCCGAGGCTAGTTTTAGCTGTTCGCTTAGTACGACTTGAAAGACGTCGCCGCTTTTTAGATACTCTTTGGCGCGTTCGGCGATACTCAGGAAATGCTCTTTTTCGCCGTCTAAATCGGTTAAAATTTTATATTTGTTCTGTCTTGTTTCGCGCTGTTCCTGGGCGGCCGCTTCGTCATCTGCGCTAAATTTAACGAGAAAATCGTAATACCGCTCATGGTCGCCGTAAAAGCTATAAATTTTGCTATTTTTATCAAAGTGCAGGTAGGCGTGGGCGTTAGCGTAGAAAAAGTCGGGGAAATCGTACTGCGACGCGTTAAATTCGGGGATTTTTTCAAAATATTTTATCCCGCCGTAGCCTAGCACTCCAAACAGCCCCGCAAAAGGCGCGTCCGATTTTTGAGCTTTAAAATAGCTCTTAAGTCCCGCAAAATCGGTCTGCTCGCTGCTGATATACTCGCAGTCGATACCGACGATAGTCTGCGTCGTGTCCTCGGCGAGGTAGGAGTTGGCGAATTTTTCGCGGATCTTTTCGTAATAAAAAACGGGGCTCAAAAGTAGCATAAAATATCCTTTAATGAGCGTCGATTATATAAAAATTAAGCTTAATTTTCATTTGACGGCTGCGTCAAAAAGCTCTCGCTCTAGCCTTTGCGCCGCGTCTAGGGCGGGGCAGTCAAAGACGCCGTATCTAGCCGCGACGCTTTTTATATCCTCAAAGCTCACGACCGTTTTGCCCTCTCTTTTTTGAAATAAAAACTTAAACGGAAGCTCTAGCGCAAGGCGCGGTTCGCATTCTATTAAAGGCGCAAGTACGCCAGGAGCGCCGAAAATCACCGTAACCGACGGCGTCAAATTTACTCCCGTTTGCGCGGCGAAAACGTGATGAGGCACTACGGCAAATTCGCTAATATCCTTCATATCAAGCAGTCTTTGAAATCTTTTAACCGCGGCTTCTAGCTCTAACTCGCTCTGGCCTGTTGTGACGCCCGCGAAGGCCAAATTTAACCCCGCAAAAATCATCAAAATCAATCTTTTCAATAATTTTCCTTTTTTAAATTTTAAAATTAATTTTACCCAAAAACGGCTAAAATCGGATTTTACTTTAAGGCAAGATTATGGAAATTTTATCGGTTGCGTCGTTCGGTTACGTTTGTTTGGGGTTATTTGTAGGCTTTTTGTCCGGATTTTTGGGCATCGGCGGCGGCGCAGCGGCCGTACCGATACTCGTATTTTTGGGCTTTGACGTCAAATACGCAATCGGCGTAAGCGTCCTTCAGATGATGTTTAGTTCGGTCTACGGCTCGCTTTTAAATCTCAAAAATAAGACCCTTGATCTAAAGCCCGCTTTGGTTCTGGGCAGCGGCGGCTTTTGCGGGGCGAGCGCGAGCGGCTTTATCGTAGCGAGCGTTCCGTCTAAGTTTTTGCTTCTCACGCTTATCTGCATTCAAATTTTTAACGTTATTAAGCTATTTTTTAAAAATCCTGAGCCAAAAGGTGCGCACAATCCCTCTCTCGTACCGCTTTTTTTCGTCGGCCTTTTCGTCGGCGCGGTGGCTATCAGCGTGGGTATCGGCGGCTCGGTCATCATCATGCCGGTTTTGATAAATTTTCTCAATTATGATATAAAAAAGGCCGTCAGCACGGGGCTATTTTTCGTGATATTTTCGTCGATTTCAGGTTTTATTAGCCTGTCCTCGCAGGGTCTCGTGCAGTACGAGGTCGGCGTTTTGGTCGGTATCGGCTCGCTTATAAGCGTGAGGTTTGGCGTGGCTTTGGCGCAAAAGATCGACCGCACCGTCCAAAAAAGATGCCTGCTTGCGCTTATCTCCACGACGCTAATTATAATGATAAATAAGCTTTTTGCTTAAATTTAGCGTAAAAATTTGGCCGCTTGGCGCAAAAAATCCACCGAGTTTGCCAAATTTTCGCTGCAAAAATTGGGTTTTAGATAAAGCGGATTTTAGCGCGATAAATTTTGTTTTTCGTATTGTCTGGTTTGCTCTTGCTTAAATTTGACCTTAAAATGAAACGCCCAAGCAAGCGGGCAAAGGGTCTGCAAAATCTCTAAAATATAATATCCTTGAGTGCGAAAAATCAACCATACCGCAGCAAAAAAGCTAACAGGGTAAATGACTGCGTAGACGATAGGCCAAAAGCTCTTTGCCGCAAATGCCGCAAGTAAAATATAAATACAAATCGCAATCAAAGATGCTGCAAAAAAGCAGGCAAGCACCCCTTCTTTTTGGTGATCTATATCGGCGCTTAAATAGCCGTAAATGCAGCTTATAAGTATAAAAACTCCAAGTCCAAGCCAAATAAATTTATGGCGTCGCGTAAAGTAAGCCCTAAATAGCAAATAAGAGCAAAATGTTAAAAAATAAGCGTCTATGGCGAAGCTGCAAAACATAAAAAATATGCCTTCACCCACGAAATCCCAGCCATAGCCGCGACCGAATATCACATCGTCTATCAGCCAAAAAGCACCCGAGCTGGCCACCAAAAATGCAGCCGTGAGCAAAATGGGATGCAGCAATAGCCTTCCCGCAATCAAGTCGGCGTAGACGGGTTTGCAAAAATTTATGATTTTTGACATTTGAGCTCCCTAAATTTGCATTTTTAAGCAAGCTAAATTTATTTTCATTAAATTTGGCTTGCGAATTTAGTCGTGTGTGCTTAAATGATTTCTCTAAATTTAACAGTATGGCGTGGCAAAAATTTACGTCGAATTCGGCTAGATTTTGCGATCCACAAACCTTGCCTAAAAGCTACAATTTTATCTAAAAAACGGTTAAATTTGTGCCTTGGAAGCGAACGTTAAATTTAAACCTTAAATCCGCTCCCAAAGCCGAAAAATCAGAAATTTTCTAAAAATCCGCCGTCGCTTAGTTTTAGCTCGAGATCCTTTACGTAGTCTTCGGCCGCTTTTTGGTATTCGTTTTTGCTAGCGGTTTTTATTGCGCCGTTTTTGCTGGTAAACTCAAGGTTTCTCTCTCTTGCAAAATTTGCCGTCTGTTTTACGATATTTTCAAACGAGTTTTCGCCGTTAAATTTAAGCGCGATAAAGGCGTCAAACTGCGAAAAATTTGCCGGCACGTTTAGTTCGTCGGCAATTTTTATCACCGGTTCGTCTGCGGCGCTGAAATACTCAAAATACCCACGCGCTCGCTCTTTTAGGCGACTCTTGCCGACTTCATAAGCAATTTTCGGACGCTCGTAGGTCGTTAGCTTTGCACAGTCTGCGGCTAAAATTTCCATAAAGCCGAAGTATGCTGATTTTACGGCATTTTCATCGTCTTTTAAAAGCGCTGCGACGTCGGCAAAATTTACGCTTGCCGGGCATACGTCGTTAAAGACTTGATAAAGCCAGTCGTACTCGGGCTTCATCGCGATATTTTTGATGTTTAGGTAGCCGTTTTTCGTTTTGCTAAAGTCTGCCGATATATGCAGCTTGCAAAGTTCGTCCACGCCGATATTTACGCTAAAGTCGTTTGGAACGAGCTCTTTGTGCACTATCATACTGCGTCTGAAAATATTATTGGTTAAAAAATCAAGCATCTGCTCTTTTTCGATACGCGAGCTGAAATTTGCGTCTATATACGAGTCAAACTCTTCCAGTCCCAAATTTGACTGAAAAACGTCCTCAAGCCCGACCTCGGCAAGATAGGCGAGATCGTTTTTTTCTAAACTGTCCGCAAAATCTTTAAAATAAATCGGATTATTAAAAGCCTCCAAATACTCGTGAGCTATGTATGAGTCGTCTGTTGCTAGTATATAGTCGATGTGAAATTTTAGACTATCGAAATTTACGCAAATTTGGCTTACGTTACCGTCTTTTTGGCAAAATTTGGCGTATTCTCCAAGTACTTTTAAAAGCTCTCTAGCCTTAGCTACCTTTGCGGCTTCTCCCTTTATGTCCTTGGTGCCAAAAATCAGACAATCCCTGATCGTATCTTTGATCTTCCAGCCCGGATAGACGTTATAGCTCACGTACGCCACGCCGTTTGGGCTCAAAAATCGCTTGATGGTTTTTAGGATTGCGTCCTTTACCATATTGGGCACCCAACTATAAACGCCGTGGCAGATGATGTAGTCAAATTTGCCGTAATCTCTCACGTCCGCATCCGTAAAATCGCAGATATCTTTTGCCCTAAATTCGATATTATCCACGCGCATTTGTGTGGCTAACTCTTTGGCTTTATTTATCTGCACTTCGCTTAGATCTATGCCTAGCACCTTTGCCTGCGGATTTGCGATAGCAAAAGGAAACAAATTTCCGCCGTAGCTGCAACCGATTTCCAGCACTTTAGCCGTTTTGGACGGCGGCGGAGTTAGCGATAAAAACGAAGCCAAAGCCTCAAGTCGCGCAGGCGAAGTTTCGGGGAAAGCGGCCGAGATATATGGAAGCTCGTCGTAGGATTTTTGGATGTCGTTCATTTTGTAGCCTTAGGTTAAAATATTTTTACGATGATACAGCAACGCCTATTAAATAAGGGTAAATTCGGGCGGTCGCAACAGCCCGAATTTGATTAAAATTTAAGTCCGAAAACGGCCGAAGCGATAAAGACGACGGTCGCCGTGATGAGAAAAATACCGATGATATTTAGCCAGATTCCGGCCTTTATCATCGAGCTGATTTTTACGTAGCCAGAGCCGTATGCGATGGCGTTTGGCGGTGTGGCGACGGGCAGCATAAAGGCAAACGTAGCCGCCATAGCGACCGGGATCGTAAATAGCATAACGTTTGCGCCGGTATAGCCAAGCCCCGCGCTAACGCCTGCGATGACTGGCAAAAAGGCCGCTGCGGTGGCGGTGTTTGACGTGATCTCGGTGAGGAAAATGACGAGCGTTACGACGGCCATGATGATCGCGGCGATAGGCAGCGCGCCGAGAGCAGAGACCTGATGTCCGATCCAAAGCGACAGCCCGCTGCTGCTAAACTGCGCCGAGAGCGACAAACCGCCGCCAAAGAGTATGAGGATATCCCAAGGTAGCTTTTTAGCGCTATCCCAGTCGATGAGACGCTCGCCGCTTTTGTTTGCCGGCACGATAAATAGCAAAATCGCCGTGCTCATCGCGATTATCGCGTCTAGGCTAGCGATTTTTATCTCAAAGGACTTTAGGATAAAGCCTAGCGATATCCAGCACGCGGCCGCTGCTACGAAGATGACTCCGACTAGCTTTTCTGGTGTAGTTATGGGTCCTAGTTTATCTAGCTCGTCTTGGATCACTTTTTTGCCGTTTGGTATCTCGCCGATTTCAGGCCTAAAGAGCACGTAAGTGAGCAAAAACCAACACGCCGCAAGCATAACGACGCTAAGCGGCACGCCGACTAGCATCCACTCAAAAAAGCCGATCTCGATGCCAAATTCGTTTTTCATATATGCGACTAACAGAGCGTTTGGCGGAGTGCCGATGATGGTGCCTACTGAGCCTATCGAGGCGGCGTAGGCGATGCCTAGCATTAGCGAGATGCCGAAATTTGAGCTAAAAGTACTCGTTTTTTCTTTTATCTCTTTTGCGATGTCGCGGCCTTTGTGAAATACCGTATTCATAAAGCCGCCTTGCACGCCTTTGCGTGAAATTTCATCCAAATTTGCCACATCCTCGATCGCCGTAAACGTCCATTTTTGAGTCGTTAGGCGTCCGACCAAATGTAGTACGCTAAGACCCACCGGTAGCATCATTATGGCGGTTGCGGTGTTGCTCACCCACATGGATAAAAACCCCGTCGCCACCATAAATCCAGCCACCAGCCGCCTAGGGCTCGTACCAACTAAAAGCACGATGCCAAGGGCGATTCTGGTGTGCAGATTCCACCTTTGCATCGCAAGGGCTAACACGAAGCCGCCCATAAAAAGATAGATAGTGTCCGAAGCATACGGCGCCGCGACAACCTTAAACGCGTCTACGCCAAGCACCGGAAAAGCCACCATCGGCACCAGGGCGGTTGCGGGCAGGGCGATGGCCTCGGTCATCCACCACGCCGCCATCAGCGCGGCTACCGCGGCAACGACTGGCATAGCTTCTACATGCAGCTTTTTGCCCTTGGCCGCAGCTAGAGCGATATCTCCTGCGTTTGTGGGGAAGATATTGTAAACCCAAATCGCTAGCAAAACGCCTAGCACCAGCCCGATGAGCTCGACACGGTTTGTTCTTCTGTCTATAGGAATGTTTGGATTTGCCATGATAACTCCTATGCTTGGGATAATTTATAATACATCCAAAAAGCTTATAGCTTAAAAAATTCTTTTGCTTTAAAATTGATTTTTTACTAAAGTGTTGATAAAAGTAACAACGATTTTAGTTAAAGCGATTTTGGGTATAATTACGGGTTAAAAATTTAAAATCACGGAAGCGAAAATGAACGCAAACGACACCATAAAAATCACGGGCGCGCGCGAGCACAACCTGAAAAATTTAAATTTAGAAATCCCAAAAAACAAGCTCGTAGTTTTCACCGGACTTAGCGGCAGCGGCAAGAGCACGCTAGCCTTTGACACGCTTTACGCCGAGGGACAGCGCAGATATATGGAGAGCCTTAGTAGCTACGCTAGGCAGTTTCTAGACCGCGTAGGTAAGCCCGACGTCGATAAGATCGAGGGTCTCACGCCCGCCATCGCGATAGATCAAAAAACCACGTCCAAAAACCCGCGCTCGACCGTGGGCACGATAACGGAAATTTACGACTATCTGCGCCTTCTTTATGCTCGTATCGGCATCCAGCACTGCCACAAGTGCGGCAAACCGATCTCTAAAATGTCGGCTAGCGACATCATAAACGAGATCCAAAAGTTGCCCCAGGGCGCTAAAGTCGTCATCTACGCTCCGCTCGTGCGCGAGAAAAAGGGCACGTGGGCGGATTTGATCGAAAATTTACGCGGCAAAGGCTACGTGCGCGCCCAGATAGACGGCGTGCAGGTGAGATTAGACGAGGAGATCGAGCTGGCTAAAACCAAAAAGCATACGATAAAGCTCATCGTAGACCGTATCGTGATAGACGCGGATAACGCACAGCGCCTAGCCCAAGACGTAGAAAAAGCGCTGAATGAAAGCTACGGCGAGGTCGAGATCGAGATCGCAAACGCCCAAGAACTCGGGCTAAAAGAGAGTTTCATCCACTACAGCGAGCACTCGGCATGCTTTGATTGTAAAATTTCATTTACGCCGCTAGAACCGCTTAGCTTTAGCTTCAACTCCCCAAAGGGCGCGTGCGAGAGGTGCGACGGCCTTGGTATCAGATATAGCCTAGATCTCACCAAAGTGATTGACGAGGAAAAAAGCATCGAAGGCGGCGCGATAAAGCTGCTTTACGGCTACAACATGAGTTATTATTATAAATTTTTACTAGCTTTTTGCGAGCAAAACGGCATCGACGTCAAGCGCCCCTACTGCGAGCTTAGCGAGGATGAGAAGCGCCTCGTACTCTACGGAAACGTAAAAGAGGTCGAGTTTTTCTGGAAGAAAAACAAGCTGCTGCGCAAATTTGAAGGCGCGCTAAAAATCACGCATGGGCTGCTAAAAGACTACAAGGACTTTGACGAATACATGAGCGAAAAAGTCTGCGATGACTGCGGCGGACACAGGCTAAAGCCTCAAAGTCTAGCCGTCAAGGTCGCTGGGCGCGGGATCGGCGAAATTTTAGACATGAGTATCGAAAACTGCACCGCGTTTTTCTCGGACGAGTCAAATTTTAGCTATCTTAGCGAATACGATAAAACGATTGCCAAGCCGATATTTAAGGAGATAAACGAGAGACTATTTTTCCTCTACGACGTGGGGCTGGGCTACCTCTCGCTCGGACGCGACGCGCGTACGATTAGCGGCGGCGAAGCGCAGCGCATCAGGATCGCTAGCCAGATCGGATCGGGCCTTAGCGGCGTGATGTACGTGCTAGACGAGCCTAGCATCGGCCTGCACGAGCGCGATACGCTAAAGCTCATCAAAACGCTGCGAAATTTGCAAGCCAAAGGCAACTCAGTTATCGTCGTAGAACACGATAAAAAGACGATCGAGGAGGCCGACTATGTCGTGGATATCGGGCCTGGAGCGGGGAAATTCGGCGGACAGATAGTTTTTGCCGGCGACGTGAAAAGCCTGCTTGGCTCAAGTACGCAAACGGCGCTTTACATAAACGGCGAAAAGGAAATCGATTACCAAAAAAACCGCAAAAGCGATACGTGGCTCGAGATCTCAAACGTAAATATCAATAACATCTCAAATTTAAGCGCGCGTTTTCCGCTGCGAAATTTGGTCGGTATCACGGGAGTTTCTGGCTCTGGTAAAAGCTCGCTCGTGCTGCAAACCCTGCTGCCTGAAGCCCAGGAGCAGCTAAACCGAGCTAAAAAAGTAAAAAAGGTCGCGGGGGTAAATTTGAGCGGACTAGAAAATCTAGACAAGGTGATCTACCTCGATCAAAGCCCGATCGGCCGCACTCCGCGCTCAAATCCGGCCACCTACACGGGCGTGATGGACGAGATCAGGGGGCTTTTTGCGCAGACTAAAGAGTCCAAACTGCGAGGCTACAAGATCGGTAGGTTTAGCTTTAACGTCAAGGGCGGACGCTGCGAAAAGTGCCAAGGCGAAGGCGAGATCACGATCGAGATGCACTTTTTGCCCGACGTAAACGTCGTGTGCGACTCGTGCGGCGGCACCCGCTACAATGCGCAGACGCTAGAAATCCTCTACAAAGGCAAAAATATCTCCGACGTGCTAAATATGAGCATCGACGAGGCGGTGGAGTTTTTTAAATCCGTGCCCAAAATCGCTAGTAAACTAACGACGCTGCAAGACGTGGGTCTAGGCTACATCACGCTTGGACAAAATGCCGTGACGCTAAGCGGCGGCGAGGCGCAGCGCGTAAAGCTCGCAAAGGAGCTCAGCCGCTCGGATACGGGAAATACGCTCTATATCCTCGACGAGCCGACCACGGGGCTGCATTTCGCCGACGTCGATAGGCTCGTGCGCGTGCTGCACCATTTGGTAGATCTTGGCAACTCGGTCTTTGTCATCGAGCACAACATGGACGTCATCAAAAACTGTGACTACATCGTCGATATGGGGCCTGAGGGCGGCGCAAAGGGCGGTAAAATCATCGCCGAGGGCAGCGTAAAAGAGGTCGCTAAAAATCACGCTAAAACGGGCAGCTATACGGGTAAATTTTTGGCTGAGGAGTTAGAAGCCATGAAAAACGCGGCAAAAAAGGCGAAGAAAAAATAAAAACTTTGAGAAGTTTGAAGCGGATCAAATTTGTGATATAAATTTGACAGTTTATGGGCTTAACCGCGCCAAATTTGGCCCGTAAAAACCGCGGTAAATTTTAACGAAAGGCAAAAATGAGGCTTTGGACGATAAGCTTTAAATATCTCGATGCAAAGGGGCTAGTCGCACTTTGGCGCGAGGCGCTGCTAGCTAAAAACGTGCTAGCCGGGCTTACTAAGGGCTACAAAAATCACCCGCAGCTTGACCGCTTTTACGCGCACGAAAACGCGTGTGAAGCGATAAATGCGTATCTGGCGGGGGTTTATGAGGAGGCCTGCGCTCGCGGGTATAAATTTGACGCGGCAAAAGTTGGCGAATTTGACTGGCGAAATATAGCCAAAATAGCCGTCTCTCGCGGGCAGATAGAGTATGAATTCGCCTTTTTGCAAGAGAAGCTAAAATCGCGCGACGTCAAGGCATACGAGCGAAATTTGAGCGTAAAAAATATAGAAATCGCGAGTATCTTTAAAGAGGTTGACGGCGGGATAGAGCCGTGGGAGAAAGTTAAAATTTAGCGCTGTATCGCGCGTAAATTTTGGCTTGCTTGCGCAAATTTGATTAAAACTCCAAAATACATTATGCTGATTTTGCCAAGATTTGCGGCAAATTTCGAGCTTTAAATTTGGGTATTTAAAACGCCGTAAAATAGCGCAAATTTGGTGCTAGGCCGGTACGCGGCTTTAGGCGAGTAAATCTGATTTTGCGTTTCGGCGATGGACGGTAAGATAAAAATCTCGCATGAATAGCGTTGCTATAAAATTTACGAGCTAGCGCGGGCGTTTGTTAAATTTAGCGTTTTAAATTTGACGGCAAATTTAAAGGACGAAATAGTTAAATTTAAAAAGGCGAACCCGGCGTTATCTCCGCCAAATTCGCCTTTGTTTTTCAAAAAACTTCGCCGACCGATCAAATTTTGTGTTCAAATTTGACGGATCGAAGCTTGCTTTACTCCGCTCTCATATGCTCGGCGGCAGGCACTTTAGGCAGTCCAGGCATCAGCATAGTCGATCCGCTAACCGCCACGATAAAGCCCGCTCCGCCGCGAATCTCAAGCGCGCTAACCTCGAAGCTAAAGCCCTTCGGTCGTCCTAGCAGCTTAGCATCCGAGCTAAAGCTATACTGCGTCTTTGCGACGCAAACGGGCATACTCTCAAAGCCTAGGCGCGAAATTTCGGCTAGATCAGCCTGGGCGCGCGGGCTAAAGACGACGTCTTTTGCGCCGTAAATTTTAGTCGCGATCTTTTCGATCTTGGTTTTGACGTGGTCGGTGGGCTCATACGTGAAGCTTATCTTGCGAGCCGGTTTTTCGCAGATTTGTGCGACTTTTTTAGCTAGATCCTCCGTGCCCGCGCTTCCTTTTAAAAAGCCTTCGCACAGGCTAAACTCAGCTCCCGACTCCTCGCAAAGAGTGCGTACGTGGGCGATCTCGTCGTCCGAGTCCGAGGCGAATTTATTTAGCGCGACGATGACGTTTTGGTTAAAATTTTTGAGATTTTCTATGTGGGCTTTTAGGTTTTCGCCGCCTAGCTTTAGCGCGTCTAAATTTGGCTGCGAGATGCCGTCTTTGTCGCATCCACCGTTATATTTTAGCGAGCGGATAGTGCTTACTAGCACGACGCATTTTGGCGCGAGGCCTGCGGTGCGGCACTTGATATCGAGGAACTTTTGCGCTCCTAGCTCGGCGCCAAATCCCGCCTCGGTCACGACGTAGCCCGCTAAATTTAGCGCCGTTTTGGTCGCTATGACGCTGTTGCAGCCGTGCGCGATGTTTGCAAACGGTCCGCCGTGGATGAGCACTGGCGTACCCTCTAGAGTTTGCACGAGGTTTGGTTTTATCGCCTCTTTTAGCAGTACGCAGACGGCGTCGGCGCAGTTTAGGGATTTTGCGCGCACGAGGCCGCCCTCTTTATCGTAGGCGACGATGATATTTTGGGCGCGCTCTTTTAGATTTTTTAGGTCGGTCGCTAGGCACAGGATCGCCATTATTTCGCTAGCGGCGGTGATTACGAAGCCGTCCTTGCGAGTAAATTTATTGCTCTTTTCAAGGCCGATTTCGATTTCTCTTAGCGAGCGGTCGTTCATATCCATGCAGCGCTTGAAAACGACGCGCGCAGGGTCGATATTTAGGGCGTTGCCGTGGTGGATGTGGTTATCTAGCATCGCCGCGATGAGGTTATTTGCCGAGGTAATAGCGTGAAAGTCGCCGTTAAAGTGTAGGTTGATATCCTCGCTCGGCGTCACCTGCGAGTATCCGCCGCCCGTCGCTCCGCCCTTTATACCGAAAACCGGCCCCAGGCTCGGCTCTCTAAGCGCGGCGCACACGCGTTTGCCGATACGCGCTAAGCCGTCTGATAGCCCGACGGTTACGGTCGTTTTGCCCTCGCCATACGGGGTCGGATTGGTCGCGGTAACTAGGATGAGATTTGCGCCGGACGCGCTGCCTAGTCGCGGTTCGATCTTGGCTTTTAGCTTGCCGAAGGTGTCTAGCTCCTCCTCGCCTAGCCCCAGTTTTGCGCCGATTTTTACGATATTTTGCGGCTTTGCGCTCGCTTCTATTTCTCTGTCGCTTAGCATCGTCTTTCCTTAAAAATTTGATTTAAAATGATTTTGTAATTTTACCTCGCAAATGTGAAAAATCTCATTAAATTTTAGCCGCTCGTAATCAAATTTGGGCTAAATTTGAAACTAAA
>CALCKS010000250.1 GCA_937965895.1 uncultured Campylobacter sp. | reverse complement strand
TCCAAATGAACCAAAAAATCACCTCTCGTATCGCTCCGACGCCAAGCGGCTTTTTACACGCGGGCAATGTTTACAACTTCTTGTTGACCTATCTTTTTACTCGCACGTTTGGCGGGATTTTGTACTTAAGGATCGACGACTACGACTTACCGCGCTACCGCAGGCAATACGTGGAAAACATCTTTCGCGTGCTTGAAATGCTTGGCATTGATTTTGACGGCGGACCCGGCGGAGTGGGGGAGTTTGAAACCAAATTTAGCTCCAAATTTCGCCTTGGTGCCTACCAAAACGCGCTAAAAACGCTCGAGCAAAAAGGAGTTTGTTACGCCTGCGAGTGCTCTCACTCGATGAAAAACTCGTTTAAAAACGGCATTTACGCGCGGGTTTGCGCGGATAAGAATCTTAAATTTAAAAAAGACGAAACGGCTATGCGGCTAAGCACTATCGACGGAGCGCAAATTAACGTTCGGCAAAATTTTATAAATTTTGACGCTTTGGGGTGCGGCTCCGGCGGAGAGGCGAGCCTGGCGGGCAGGCTTTGCGGTAATGAGCAAAAAGCGCAAGACGGCGCGACAAACGGTTTAAAAAATTTGACAAACTTGAGCGGCTCAGACAGAGAGAAACCCGGCGGCGAAAAATTTAATCTTAACACCGTTGAAAATTCGGGCGAAAGTTTTTTAAATTCGGCAAATTTAGGCATCTTAAATTTGACGGACGAAGCGGCGTTTGAGGCAGAAAAATTCGCGCAAACCCAAAGCGTAAATTTGGCGCAAATTTTGGGCGATTTCGTCGTTTGGAAAAAAGACGACACGCCTGCTTATAATCTAGCTAGCCTCGTGGACGATGAGATTTTGGGCGTAAATTTACTGGTGCGAGGCGAGGATCTACTAGCTTGCTCGGCGGCGCAAAAGTACATGGCGCAGATGTTAGGATACGGTTTTGAAAGTTCAAATTTCATCCATCACGGCCTGCTAGCGCATGGCGGCAAAAAGCTATCCAAAAGCTCGCGCGCGCCGGCGGTGAGTGTAGCGGACGGCGCCAAAATCCACTATAAATTCGCCGCTCTTAAGCTTAGTCTTGACGCGTCAAAATGCGATACTTTGTCAAATTTACTTGAGATGTTTAAAGAGAAATTTGGCCGATAAATTTAAACGCACTACTTGGATTTTTTAAATTTTAAATTTAAAAAGCGCGGTAATTTTTATCCGCCTTATCCAAATTTTTCTTAATCCCCTCGTAATCGCGCTTCAAATTTTTATTTACGCCTGCGAGTTCATATAAAATTCACCGCTCAAATTTGGAACTGTAAATTTAAGCCGAGTCGTCCGCACCGCAGGGGTCAAATTTAAGCTCAAATTTCACGAAAAGCCCACACCAGCAGCCTATTTTCCGCGTCTAGCTAAATTTAAACAATACCGATTTATCCGCCTAAAAGCAAAGTTTTTGTAAAATCAAAAGCATTAAAAAGGACGAAAAAATGAGCGATTTTACAGATTTTACGCACCTGCACCTACACACGGAGTATTCGCTGCTAGACGGAGCCAACCGTATCAAAGAGCTAGCTAAAACGCTAAAAAAACAAGGCGTCAAAGCCGCAGCCATCACCGACCACGGCAATATGTTCGGCGCTATAGACTTTTATAAAACGATGAAAAATGAAGGCATAAAGCCGCTCATCGGCATCGAAGCCTACATCCACAACGGCGAGGAGCTCGGGGATAAAAGCACCAAGCAGCGCTTTCACCTCTGCCTCATCGCCAAAAACGAAATCGGCTACAAAAACCTGATGTATCTTAGCTCCATGAGCTATATCGAGGGGTTTTATTATTATCCGCGTATCAACAAAAAGATACTAAAAGAGCACAGCGAGGGCATCATCTGCTCCTCGGCGTGCCTGCAAGGCGAGGTGAACTGGAACCTCAACCAAAGCGAGCGAAATTTGCGTTTCGGCGCTGGCGGATACGAGGCGGCTAGGGAAGCCGCGCTGTGGTACAAAGAGGTCTTCGGCGATGATTTTTACCTCGAGATCATGCGTCACGGCATCGGCGATCAGCGCAGGATCGATGATGAGATCTTGCGCCTAGCAAAAGAGCTAAACATCAAGGTCATCGCAACCAACGACACGCACTACACGTTTAAGCAAAGAGCCGATGCGCACGAGGTTTTCATGTGTATCGCGATGAACAAACTGCTAGACGATCCAAACCGCCTGCGCCACAGCGTGCATGAGTTTTACGTCAAGACGCCCGCGCAGATGAGCGAGCTTTTCGCTGATATCCCCGAAGCCGTTACGAATACGCAGGAAATCGTCGACAAATGCGACCTAACGATCAAACTAGGCGACGCGACGCCGCCAAATTTTAAATTTACGCTCGAATACGCTGCCGAGCGAAATTTGAGCCTGCCCGAGCCTGATAAACGTTACAGTATACCAAACGACAGCGTGCTGTTTGAGCACGAGTGCAGGCAGGGGCTAGAGGAGAGGCTGAAATTCGTTCCCGAAGAGCGCCATGAGGAGTACAAAACTCGTCTGCAACGCGAGATAGATATCATAAACAAGATGAATTTCCCGGGCTACATGATGATCGTTTGGGACTTTATCAACGAAGCTAAAAAGCGCGGCGTGCCAGTGGGGCCAGGGCGTGGCTCGGCGGCGGGAAGCCTAGTTGCGTATAGTCTAAAGATTACCGACCTTGATCCGCTGCCCTATAATCTGCTTTTCGAGCGTTTTTTGAACCCGGAGCGCGTGAGCATGCCCGATATCGACGTGGACTTTTGTCAAAACCGCCGCGGTGAGATCATCGACTACGTCATCGAAAAGTACGGCAAATTTAACGTCGCGCAAGTTATAACCTTCGGTAAGCTACTGGCGAAAGGCGTCATCCGCGACGTCGCGCGCGTATGCGATATGCCCTACGCCGAGGCCGACGCGATGGCAAAGCTCATCCCAGACGAGCTAGGCATCACGCTAGAACAAGCCTTTGAAAAAGAGCCAAAGATCGGCGAGCTGATAGCAAGCAACTCAAATGCAAACAGAATCTGGAAATTTGCCCTTGATCTGGAAGGCTTAAACAGGAACGCCGGCATGCACGCGGCGGGCGTGGTCATCTCAAACGAGGAGCTGTGGAACAAGACCCCGCTTTTCCGCCAGCCAAACGCCGAGGAGGATCACTTCGTCACGCAGTATAGCCTAAAGTACCTAGAGGACGTCGACCTCATCAAATTTGACTTCCTGGGGCTAAAGACGCTAACCGTGATCGATAACGCCGTAAAGCTCGTCAAAAAGAGATTTGGTAAAGAGATAATCTGGGAGCAGGTCAATAAGAACGACCCCAAAACCTACGAGACGATCAGTAGCGGCCAGACGCTGGGACTGTTTCAGATAGAGAGCGAAGGCATGCAAAAAGTCGGAGCCGATATGCGCCCTGACTGCTTCGAGGATATCATCGCGATGATCTCGCTTTACCGCCCGGGTCCGATGGATCTTATACCTGATTTCATCAAACGCAAGCACGGCCTGGAGCCTATCACGTACATTTTCCCCGAGCTTCAGCCGATACTAGAGCCTACATACGGCGTCATCGTCTATCAAGAGCAAGTTATGCAGATCGTGCAGACTATCGGCGGCTTTTCGCTAGGGGGCGCTGATCTCGTGCGCCGAGCGATGGGTAAAAAGATAAAAGAGGAGATGGATAGGCTAAAGGGTAAATTTATCGAAGGAGCGCAGGCTCAGGGGCTAGACGGCAAAAAGGCCGACGAGCTGTTTGAGCTTATTTTGCATTTCGCCTCGTACGGATTTAACAAATCCCACGCCGCAGCCTACACATACGTGACCTTCCAAACGGCCTATATGAAAACGTACTATCCGGCAGAATTTATGGCGGCTCTCATCACGAGCGAGGAGACCAACGCCGATAAAATTTCGCGCTACATAGACGAGTGCAAGCGCCTAGATATAGCTATCCTGCCGCCGTCGGTCAATAAATCTGCCAAAGAATTTTCAGTCGTTAGCGAAGGAGGCAAGGACGCCATCATCTACGGCCTAGGCGCGATAAAGGGCGTCGGAGGCGCGGCGATAGAAAATATCCTAGAAGAGCAGGCTAAGGGCGAATTTAAGGACATCGATGATTTCGTCTCGCGCGTGGATAACTTTAAGGTAAATAAAAAAGTCTTTGAAAGCCTGATAAAATCGGGCTCGTTTGATAGCTTCGGCCTAACGCGCAAGATGATGCTAAACAACCTAGATAACATCGTAGAGGCGTGCAAAAACGCAGCTACTATCAAGAAAAACGCGGTCGAGAGCCTCTTTGGCGACGACGAGAGTATGGCGACGGTTAAAACTAGTCTCGTGCGCGACGACTCTGAGCTAGAGCTAAAAACCAAGCTCAAATTTGAACTAGAAAGCGTGGGTATCTACCTCTCCGGCCACCCGCTAGACGAGTACCGCGAGCAAATCTCAAAGATAAACTACACGCTAAGCGATAAATTTGACGAGCTACCCGAAAACGGCGAGATGCTGCTAGTCGGCAAGATCGAGGATCTAACGACTAGGATCAGCAAGAAAAACGGCAAAAAAATGGGCACGATCGAGATGTTGGATTTTCACGGTACGGTCGAGATCGCGGTCTTTGACAGAAGCCTTGGCGCGGTCGAGTCGATGAGCGCGGACGAGCGCGATCTACCGCATGCGTTTAAGGTTCGCTACTCCAAAGACGGGCAGTTCATGCGCATAAATTTGGATAAAATTTTGACTCTTAACGAGGCTTCTAGCATGGACTTTTCGCATCCGCTCGAAAAATACAAAGAGCAAATCGAACAGATAAAACACACGCCTAGCAAGGACTTCGGCAAGATCGATAAGACCAGCGAGATCCTAGTCGTCGGCAAGATCAGAGAGGTCGCCAGCATCACGAGTAAAAAGAGCGGCAAAGAGTTTATGATGCTAAGCATTATGGACCTTTTTGGCACGTTTAAGGTCGCGGCGTTTGACTCTGAAAAGGGGCTCATCGAAAACCTAAGCGATGAGCAAAAGGACGCTCCGCTAGCATTTAAGGTGCGCTACAGCCGCGACGATCAGGGCGCTCGCATAAATCTAATCGACGTCGTGAATCTAGAGGATGCGCGCGATATGAATTTCCAAAGCAGAAGCTTTAGACAGCGTAAGGAAAGTAGCAGCAATGGCAGCTATCAAAATGGCTCGGCGGCTAGCGAAAACAGAGGTAAAAGAGAGCTTGAGGATCTCGTGTTAGAGCTAAATTTGGACGAAACGGGTAAGGATCTCATCACGCAAATTTACCGCGCCGCCATCGGCGAACACCGCGCCGCAGCCGATAAAAACAACAAACGCCTGATCATCCGCATCAAAGACGCGCAAGAAGGCCGCGCACTGGTTTATACGACGGAGTTTATCGTGGGGGATGGGTTTAGCGAGAGGGCTTTAGGGCTAAAACAAGCCGTTTAAATTTGACGGCTTGTCTCGCGAGCGCTTTTTTAAATTCAAATTTGACTGATCTATCAGCAAACTTCGGGCTTAAATTTAAAAGAGAAAATATGCAAAAAGCGGCCTAAAAGAGCTAATGAAGCTTGAAAAAGCGGCGTAAATATACTAAAACCCATAGATAAAACCGCAGAAAAGAAAAATCTGGACGTAAAAGTCCAGCCGTTTTCTTACAAATTTAGCTTCCAAAGCCATTTTTTACTTTCAAATGATACAATTCTGATTTCAATTATTAAATTATAGCTTTTAAATTTGACGGGAGCTCTCATGAAAAAACTGGTTTGGCTAAATCCTGTTGTAAAAAGTATCTATGACCTTGCTACACTTACAAAGAGCTTGCAAGATAAGGGCTTTAGCGTAATGGAGTGCGAAAAAGACCACGTTAATAGCGTCAAAAACGCATACAAAAATAGCCTCGCGCAAAAGAAACTCATCTTTGATAGTCGCTGTCCTAGGGCTGCAAATTTCATCAGGGCAAATTTCAAAGAGCACGCCAGCCTCATCTCAAATTTAAACCCTATTTTGATAGAAACCGCCATGGAGCTTAGCTCAAAGCTAAAAGAGGACGAGTGGCTCTACGTGACGACGCCCTGTGAGGACTTGGCCGAGCTTGGCAGGGGGCTAAATTTAGCTCGAACCACATTTTTAACCTGGAAAAGCTTCAAAGGGCAAAATGAGATAAATTTAGAGACAAAAAAGCTCGAAGCAAGCCCGGTACCGCCGGGATTTTTTACAAATTTGGGCGTAAAGACCCTAAGCCTTGGCAGCGCAGAAAAGATACAAAACGCCCTTTCATATAAATTTAGCGAGCTTAAAAACTACCGCATTATCGAGCTTTTATACTGCGAAAACGGCTGTCACAACGGAGATGGGCTGTGAGGGAAATCTTTAAAAAGAGCATTTTAGTTTTGGTGATCTTTGCCATCTGGCAGGTCGTCTGCGAGCTAGAAATTTTCACGCCATATATCTTGCCAAGTCCAGCGACGACATTTAAGACGATGTTAGCCATGATACAAAGCGGCGAGCTCGTCACGCACACGGTCATCAGCTTTAAGCGTATATTTGCAGGCTACGCGCTCTCCTTTGCCCTAGCACTTGTGCTTGGCGGTATTGCAGCGCTTTTGCCAAAGATCGGCGTTTATTACGAGTGGATACTGGAGTTTTTTAGAAACATCCCGCCGCTTAGCCTGATTGCCATTTTGGTGCTTTGGTTTGGCATAAACGAGACGCCAAAGATCATTATCATCATCCTAGCCTCGTTTTTTCCGATGTTTCTTAGTATCTCAAAGGGACTAACTAGCTGCGACGTGAAGCTCATTGAGGTTGGCAAAATTTTTGGTTTTAGCAAATTTGAGATTTTTTACAAGATCATTTTTAAAAGTGCGCTAAAAGACATCTTTGTCGGTATGCGCATAGGCTTTGGCTACGCTATGCGCGCGATCATCGGAGCGGAGATGATAGCGGCCTCAAGCGGGCTAGGCTACTTGATCCTTGATGCCGAGGAGCTTTCACGCGCGGATAGGATATTTGTAGGCATTTTTACTATCGGCGTTTGCGGCGTGCTCATAGATAGGATATTTTTGCTCTTGATAGCGAAATTTAGCCTTTTTCGAGGTGAAAAATGATAGAAATTTCAAATTTATCCAAGCATTTTTTCATCCACAGCAAGAAAATAGAGGTCTTAAAAGAGCTAAATTTGAGCGTAAAAAAAGACAAAATCACCGTCATACTTGGCAGGAGCGGCTGCGGCAAAACTACGCTTTTACGCCTCATCGCCGGTCTTGAAAGCGTAAGCCTTGGCGAGATAAAATTTAAAGAGCCTGCAAAGATCGGCTTTGTCTTTCAAGAAGCCCGCCTCATGCCATTTTTAAACGTCTATGAAAATATCGTTTTTGCGCTTAAAAAGCAGGAGATCGAGCCAGCAAAGATAGATAGCCTGATCTCCATGATAGGACTTAGCGACTTTAAATTTGCCGCCGTTTCGCAGCTCTCCGGCGGTATGAGCTCGCGAGTTTCGCTTGCGAGAGTGCTTGCATATGAGGCAAATTTGATCCTCATGGACGAGCCATTTGCGGCACTTGATGCCTTTACGAGAGCTAGCATGCAGGCTGAAATCTTAAAGATAAAAGCCGGCAAAACCATCCTTTTCGTCACGCACAACATCGACGAGGCGCTATTTTTGGCTGATGAGATCATCTTGCTTGAAAAAGGCGGTATAAAATCAAACTACGATCTATCAAATTTAGCAAGACCGAGAGACTTGCTAAGTGGCGAGATAATAGTCGTAAAACGCAAAATTTTGAGTGAAATTTAGGATAAAGATAGATGATAATTAAAACCAAAATGAAGCAAAAAATTTATATAATCCACAAAATTTAAATCACAAGGAGCAAATATGAGAAAGTTTTTCAAGGTTTTATGTGCAGCCTCTTTGCTTTGCCTCGTCGCAAACGCAAGTGAGAGCCTAGACAAGATCGGTATGACCTACGTCAAATCGCCGCTAAACGTCCCATCTATCGTCGATAAATTTAAAGGCTTTTACGCGAAGTCTTTTGGCGTGCCGGTGGAGTACTCTGACATAACATCAGGTGCGAAGCAGACGCAAGCGCTAGCTTCAAATTCGCTCCAGTTTTTAAACTGCGTGGGCGGCACCTCGGTTATACTAGCGGCTGCAAATAAGGCTGATATCAAGATCGTAAGCGCCTATTCAAGGGCGCCTGAAGCCTTTGTGGTATTTGCCAAAGATCAAAATATCAAGTCGCCAAAAGATCTAAAAGGCAAGAAAGTAGCAGGCCCAAAAGGCACGATCTTAAACGAGCTTTTGGTTAGATATCTAGCGCTTGGAGGGCTTAGCATAAATGACGTCGAGTTCGTATCTATGGGTATCCCGGCTGCACAGGCTGCGCTAGAAAACGGTAGCGTTGATTTGGCGCTTCTTGCGGGACCTGCTGCTTATAACGCTCAAAAATCAGGCCTAAATGTAGTCACAACCGGCAAAGGCGTCATCACTCCAGTCATAGTGACGGCTACAAGCGGCGAGTTTTATAAAAAGCATAAAGACGTAGTTGAGAAATTTAAAAAGACTCAGGATGAAATTTTGGTATTTATAAATGCAAACGAGGACGAGGCGCTCAAACTCACAGCCCAGGAGACTGGGCTTAGCCTAGAGGCGGTAAAGAGCATGTATCCTCAGTATGACTTTAGTCCAAAGATCACGGCTGAAGATATAAAAGCGCTTGAAGCTACGCAAGAATTTATGCTTGAAAGCAAGATGATCGAGCAAAAAATAGATATAAAATCACTTCTACTAAACTAAAATTTAAAGGGCAAATTTGCCCTTTAAATTAGCCTCAACACCTTGTAAAAAGCTGCAAATTTTAATTATAATAATGGGCATTAGCCTCGCAAAGGCGCTAAGAAAATAAATTTAAGGAATAAAATGAAAAATTTGATTGTGTTGATACTTTTTGCTATCGCGGCTATGGCCGGAGAGCCCAAAAAAGGCGAACTAAACCCAGAAAAAGAGGTGTTTTTAAGTGCGAGATACGAGGAGCTCAAAAAATCCTGCGCTCAAAAGGACGCGAGAGCCTGCAAACGCGTGATCTTATTTTACCAAAAACAGGCCAAAAAGCAAAACGAAAAAGACATCCGCGAGGCGATGCAAATTTTGCTCGGCGCGTGCAAAGAGGGCAAATTTGACGCGTGCGCGGCGGCGGGCGAAATGCACATAAATAACAAAGACTTCATCGCCGCAAGGGAGATTTTGAGCCCTGCTTGCGATAGTGGCTATCAGGATGCCTGCGTGCAGTATGGCAAGAGCCTTGAGGCTGACGGCGCACCCGGTAAGGACGAAAAACGCGCAAAAAAACTATATGAAACCGCATGCGAAAAGAGCTCGGCGCTAGGATGCGAGCATCTGGGGCTAGCGATCGGTAGCAGCGCGCCGGAGCAGGCGGTCGGCTATATGCGCAAGGCGTGCGAGATGGACGCTTGGCGATGTTTTAGATTCGGCACGATGGCGATGCCTTACGGGGCAGAGGAAGCTATAAAAGCACTTGTTAGAAGCTGCCACGAAACAGATATGCTCGCTGGCTGCATCATGCTGGCTAAATATCACGAAAAAGAGCTGCGCGAGATCTCCGGCGAGGCTGAGGTGAAGCGGCTGCATGCGCGGCTTTGCGAGCTGGTGCCGTACGGAGAGCACTGCCAAAAAACGCGGTAAATTTAGCTAAATTTGCGGCTTTTGGACTTGATATGGCGGGTCTGGCGAGGCGAGGGTAAATTTGAAGTCAAATTTAAAAGCACTCGCTAAGATGGACTAAAATTTAACAAAAACCAGGCCTAAGGAGCAAAAATGGCTATCATCAAAGTCGATCTACAAAAATCATATCCCAAACCCGGGTGCGACCACGCTCGTGTCGGCCAAATACGATGGCGACGTCAATGCGATGGCGATAACATGGGCGCAGGCGCTTGATTATGACAAGGTTACCATCGTGCCGCACAACGGCTCGTACACGAGGACGCTCATCGAAAAGAGCGGGTATTTCGCCGTGCAGATCCCCACGGCAGCACAGGCTGAGCTGGTTAGCGAGCTGGGCGCCGAGAACAACTCGCGCTTTGATAACGCGGATAAGATGAAAAACGTGGAAATTTTTTATAAAGATGACTCCCGCGTACCGCTGATCGCGGGCTGCGCCGCATGGCTCGTTTGCAAGCGTATCCCCGAGCCTCACAACGAGCAGAGCTATGATCTTTTTATCGGCGAGGTTGTCGCAGCGTATGCGGATGAGCGGATATTTGACGGCGGACACTGGTTGTTTGAAAAGATCTCTGACGAGCTAAAAACACTCCACTACGTTGCCGGCGGTCGGTATTATCTGGACGGCAAAGCGGTAGATACCAAGCGCACGCCGATAAGCGACGAATAAAACGCCCCGCAAAACGCGGGCGAATTTTTAAATTTAAGATGAGTGCACGCGTGAATACGCGGCGGGTTTTAGTAAAATTTCAAACTGAAGAATTCAAGAAAGGATAGAAAATGAAAAAATATATCGTCATCACCGGCGCAAGTTCGGGTATCGGAGCGGCCGCGGCAAAGGCATTTGCTGGGCGCGGAGAAAATTTGATCCTAATCGCGCGCAGAGCGAAGCTACTACAAAATTTAAAGGACGAGATCGCTAAAATTTCGCCTGAACCAGACGTCGTGATTAAAATTTGCGACCTTGCGCGCAGCGAAAATGTCTTAGCGCTTTGGGACGAGCTAAAAAGCTACGAGCTAAAGGCACTCATAAACAACGCGGGCTTCGGGGATTACGGCGCGGTCGGCGAGCGCGATCTCGCCAAAATCTCGCAGATGCTGCGGCTCAACATCATTTCGCTCACGCTGCTAAGCCACCTCTTCGTGCGCGATTACAAGCGCAAGCCCTCTCAGCTCATCAATATCTCCTCCGCGTGCGGCTACAGTATGGTGTCAAACGCCGTCACCTACTGCGCGAGCAAGTTTTTCGTAAGCGCCTTTACCGAGGGCTTGCACCGAGAGCTGGCGCAGGATAAAGAGGCTAAAATGCAGGCTAAAGTTCTAGCGCCCGCCGCTACTAGGACGGAGTTTGGTCCCGTGGCGACGGATGACGCAGGCTACGACTACGACGTGGCTTTTAAGCGCTATCATTCAAGCGAGGAGATGGCGGAATTTCTGCTCACGCTTTATGATAGCGACGCATGCGTGGGCGCGGTGGATCGAAACAGCTTCGAGTTTAGCCTGCAAGCTGCGCGATTTGACTACGCAGGCAAACGCCGATAAAATTTATGCGTCACGCGACGAGGCGTAAAATTTAGAATAACGCAGCGCCTGAGCTAAATTTGAGCTCAAAGCGCGTTAAAATTTAAAGAAATTTAAGGAGCGAAAATGGGTAAAACGGCCTTGGTCGTAGGAGCTACGGGAGCTGTCGGAGGCGAGATCGTTCGCGGACTTTGCGAGAATGAAAACTACGACAAAATCATCGTTTGGGCGCGTAGGGAGCTAAATTTTAGCCACGAAAAGTTAGAGACTCAAATCATAAATTTCGACGAGATCAAAGATATACGGCCGTGCGAGGTAGACGAGATATTTTGCGCACTCGGCACGACGATGAAACAAGCCGGTAGCCGCGGGCAGTTTTATAAAGTAGACGTGAGCTACCCCGTAAATATCGCAAAATGGGGCATCGCATCAGGCGCTCGACGTTTCGCGCTCATCTCGTCGCAGGGCGCAAACGAGCGGTCGAGATTTTTTTATCTGCGCGCAAAAGGCAAGGCGGAGAAAAAGATTGCCGCGCTGGATTACGAGAGCTTACAAATCGCGCGGCTGCCTGCGATAAAAAGCGAGCGCGAGCAGGTGCGTATGGGAGAGCTTTTTACGATTTGGCTGTTTGGGCTTTTGCCAAAATTTATCTTAACTAATTACCGCCCGATGAGCGCAAAAGATATCGCGGCTGCCGTCATCGCCGCTGCGCAGACGGAGGCTAATGGCGTGCAAATTTATCATCCAAGAGAGTTTATTTAGAAGCAAAAGCGTAAAGGCGATTTTGGCTTTAAGCTTTTAAAAACGCCGAAAAATGCGCCTGCTATTTTAAAATAAAAAATCGGCCGGATTTTGCAAGGCGCGCGGGCTTTATTTAAATTTGACCCTTGAGCGCGGTTTGGCTATTTGCTCTGTCGCGGCCAAAAGTCGGGTATGTCAAATAAAGAGGCTCGCGTTCAAAAGAGTCGCTAGGACGACTTTTGCGCTGCAAGCCGCCTAGCAGGTAGCGCGAGCCTACGCGCAGTTTCCTTGCTCGCGCAAAAATCAAAACGCCTACTTAAAGACTATGCCGGATGCGGTAAAATCCATTTGCTCCGGTTCTACGTTTAGCAATGATTTAAAAACCAGCCTACCTACGGCTTTTAGCTCTGCTTCATGCGCCGGATTTGGATGCTGCTGTAGCTCTTGCTGCATCGCCATCAGCAAAAACCCAAGCCCCATAGATATCTGATACGAGTTCATCATTTCCGTAGCTTTTCCCTCAAATAGCTCCGGTTTTTTGCGCAAAAACTCGGCGATCTGCAAAAATGCGGGCTTTACGGCCTCGTCCGGCATCGGATGATTAAAATACGCCGCATAAGCGCCTCCTAGCAGAGCCACGATGCCGGTCGCCACGTTTTCTTTGGGTATGCCGTAAAGCTGCTCGACGCTGCCGTTTAGCTTATCTATACCCTCTACTAGCAAGCGCCGCCCCTCGTCTTGCTGCGCGGCGGGAAATAGCTGCGCTATCTGCTCTATGCCGTCCATATCCAAAAAATGATCTCCCGCTCGCACTAGCGCGCCCGTATAGAGTATATCGGTCTTAACGTCTTTGACATAGGCGGAATCATCGGGCGGATTTAAATTTTTTCTTGCTTGATTCATAGCGCGGTTATACGCATCTTGCCGCAACCACTGCTCGTTAAAATCAATCGTAAAAAACGCCTGCGCGCTACTAAAACACATCGCCAGCCCCAGCGCCGCCGCGCCGACTCGAATCTTGCCTAAAATTTTCATAAAACGCCTCCGAAAATAAAATTTCATGCGACGACGCCGCATTGCCGGCATTATACCTAAAATAGCGCGGCTACGATCTTTTTTATTTTAATTGCATTTATGCCACCGCACAGACGGAGACTAAGGTCGTGCAAATTTATCATCCTAGAGATTTTGCGTAAACGCACGGCAAGCAGTCAAATTTCGCGCTTTAGCTCAAATTTGATCCCGCTTGCCGCCTAAATTTGCTAGCTGCGCCTTTCAAAAATCGGCGCTAAATTTTATCCCTCGCACGACCTGCGCGCCAAGACCCGTTTGCATATGCCGCAAAAACATCGCGTGATAAAAATCCCCCTCGTGTCCCGGCGCGTCGTAGGTGGCGACGAGATTTGCAGGTACTAGGACTTTGCGCCTGATATTTGCCTCGTTTGCGCTAAGCTTTAGGTGCGAGACTAGCTGATAGACGCATAGATCTGTGCAGTCGCCTAGCACTACGAAGGTATCAATCTGCGGATTTTGCGCAATAAATGCGTTAAAATCGGTGCAGTAAGCCGCGCTCAGGGAGTTTTTGCGAAAGATTTTTATCTCGTCAAAAAACGGCAGCTTGCGTAGCTGCGGTATCGTCTTCGCGCCATCGGTGCCTTTGATAGCGTGCGGCGGAAATGCGTCAAATTCCGCACAGTTTGCCTCGTGGCTATCCTCGAGTAGCACGAGATTTCTAGCACCCGCCGCGTAAGCCGCGCTAAAAGTCTGCGCTATACCGTCCGCGATCGCGCCCACTCGCAGGCTAGCTAGCGGGCCAGTGCTGCAAAATCCCTCTATCATATCCACGCTGATAAATGCGGTGTTTGCCGCCTCGCCAGCTAAAAGTTCGCTAAATTTGATCTCCTTTAGCCCCTCAAACCACACCGCTAAATCCTCTAAAATTTTCGCGTCAAATTTCATTTTCTCTCCTTGTTTTGGTTGTTTTTATATTTGTTGTTCGGCTCGCCGAAGCTAATCTCAAACCGCGAGCCGCCCTAAATTTCGCGTTCAAATTTAATCTCGTCCAGCGTCAAATTTCATCAAATTTACCCGCCTAGCCGCCCGTCTTTGCGGGCAAATTTACGCAAAAGCTCTTTGGCTCAAGCTCGATTTCGATGCTGCCGCCGTGGGCTTGGACGATTTGCAAGCACAGGTGCAGGCCTAGGCCGTTGCCCTTTAGCTTGCTCGTTTTAAAGGGCTCAAAGACCATGGCTTGGTTTTTGATCGGCACGCCGCTATCGGTCACGGCAAATTTATGCTCGTCGCCGCGCCTCTCGTAGTCCACGCGCACCCAGCCGTCATCGTCCTCGTTTTCCTCGACCGCGTCGATCGCGTTAAACAGCATGTTTTGAAACACCATCGCGAGCAAATCGCGGTCGCCGACGTATGGCAGATCGGGGAAACCTAGGCTAAATTTGATCTCCTTGCCGTATGTGTAGCACTCTATGGCGGCCTCGCATTCGGATTTTAGCTCGGCTAGGTTAAATTCGCGCGCGTTTATCGTGAGGCCTTTGGTAAAAAGCAGGGTGGCCTTGATGATACGCTCGACGCGCCAGATCGCTTTTTGCATCTGCTCGACGACTGGGCGAGCGCGTTCATCCGCCTTTTTTATCAGCGTGGAGGCTAGCAGCGAGATCGAGCCCACTGGGTTGCGTATCTCGTGGGCTAGGTGGGCGGCGACTTGACCCATCGAGGCTAGGCGCTCGGTGCGCTTTTCGGTCGTTATATCGGTTGCGGAGATGATTTTTTTGCCCTCTTTTTGGGCGATTTTGATGAGGTAGATTTGTCCCGCGGCGCTTATCTCGCCCTCATTTTGCGGGATAAATTTTAAAATTTGCCCCAGTTTTAGGGCTTCGGAGTTTTGTAAAAATATCTCGCCCGCCTCGTCCAAAACCCAGATCGCGTTTGGCAAAATTTCCACGATATCTTTGATAAAGCCTTGCAGATTCGCATACGACGCGGTCAGGTTTTTGTACTCGCGCTCTATCAGATAGGTCTGCTCGATCAGGCTTTTTAGTCCGTCTTGGACACTGGTTTTATCGATCTGGGTCATAAAAGCTCCTCGAAATTTTCTAAATCAAAAAGTAAAATTCGCTCGTTTTTTAGGCGGCCGACCTCGTTGCTAAAGCCGCTTTTGGAAAATAGCGCGACGGCGTCCGGCACGAAGCCTAGTCGCTCGCATTTTTTAAGGAGTAAATTTACCACGTTTTTGCAAATTTTATGCTCTTTAAATTTAGCTTCGCCTACGATTATGCGCCCTTCGATGCTCAAAAATATGTCTATCTCAATATTTTTCGCCCACAGGCTTCGCACCCGCGCAGGCTCCGTGCCTAGTCTAAACGCCAAAAGCTCGCGGCAAAGCAGCTCAAAGCCAAATCCCGCGTACGAGTCAAACTCTCGTCTAATAATCTCCATCAGCGCGGCCTTTTCGCCGTTTTTTAAAAGGGCCAAATTTGGCTCGATGAAATAAAACCAAAATCTAGTAAAATTGTCGTTAAAAACCACCTTATCCTGCGCCTTGTCGCGCTCGGGCAGCTTTTTGGATTTTTGATATTTGCTTTTTATGCGCGGTTTTTCCAGCGTTTTTTCGATGCTGACTACGCCTGAGTTTATCGCGGCGGCGTAAATTTTTAGGATGAGAGGGCGAGGCAGAAATTTATTTAGAGCGTATTTTTTGCGGTCGTTTTTAGCAAGCTTGCAAAGGGCAAATTTAAGCTCGCTCTCAAAAGGCGCGTCAAAGCTAAATTTGAGCGACAGATCTTCAAATTTATCTAAAATTTCCTTTTCGATCGCCTCGAAAATATCGTAATAATTCGCCTCAAATTTTAGTGCGTCAAATACTAAATGAAAGTAAATAAGCTGCAAGATATCAAGGTGCTTAAAGCGCGCGTAGCTTGATTTTAAGGCGTAGATTTTTGCTCCTTTTTAGCCCATTTTAGCACAACTTTGGTTATAATCTCTTTTTTTATAAGGAAAAATTTTGGTTAGCATCGACGAAATCAGGAAAAATATTATTTTAAAAAAGGGCGTGCGCTACTTTGACTACACGGCCTCGGGCCTAGCCTACGCGCCTATCGAGCGCAAGATCGCAAAATACCTAAAAACCTACGCCAACACGCACTCAGAAAGCGCCTCAAACGCGCTAAAAACGCAAAAACGCTACGAAAAAGCAAGGCAGAGCCTAAAAGACGCGCTGGGGCTTGATGAGCGATTTTATCTGATCTCTGCCGGTTGCGGTGCGACGGGAGCGATAAAGAAATTTCAAGAGATCATGGGGCTTTACCTGCCGCCTATGAGCGCAAACCGCCTAGGCGAAGAGGCGGTAAAGGGTGCAAATTTACCCCTCGTCATCGTCTCGCCCTACGAGCATCACTCAAACGAGGTTAGCCTACGCGAGGGGCTGTGCGAGGTCGTGCGCATACCGCTAAGCAAGAGCGGGGAGATAAATTTCGGCAGACTCGATCAACTGCTCAAAATCAACTCAAAGCGCGAGATCATCGGCTCTTTTAGCGCGGCGTCAAACGTCACGGGGATAATCAGCGACTACAAAAAAATCTACGTGATGATGAAGCGATACGGCGCGACGGTGGCCTTTGACGCGGCTAGTTTTAGCTCGCACGATAACCTCGACGCCGACTATTTCGACGCGCTATTTCTCTCGCCGCATAAGCTTTTAGGCGGCGTGGGTAGCTGCGGACTGCTCGCGATAAAAAAAGAGCTGGTAAAATCAGACAAACCGACCTTTGCCGCGGGCGGGACGGTTAGCTACGTGAGCCGTAGCTCGCATTTTTTTGCGCCAAGCATTGAGCGTACCGAGGAGGGTGGCACCCAGCACGTGATGGGGCTCATAAGAGCCGCGCTAGCATACAGACTGCGAAACGAGGTCGGCCTAGACGTCATAAAAAGCCGCGAGGATGAGCTAACAAAGCAGTTTTGCGAGGGGCTGGATAATATCTCCGAGGTCGTGAGCTATTTTCCGCGTGCAGTGCCGAGATTGCCGATTTTTGCGTTTAACGTTAAGGGTGTTTCGCCTTATGATTTTGCCGAGGCGCTAAGCGAGGACTACGGCGTGCAGACCCGCGCGGGGTGTGCCTGCGCCGGTCCGTACGGACACGATCTGCTCGGGCTAAAAGACGATCAGAAATTTGATCAAAAGCCAGGTTGGGTGCGCGTGAGCCTGCACTATTCGCACACGCCAAAAGACGTCGCATATCTGCTAAAGGCCATCAAAAAAACTATCAAAAATTTTAAAACCAAAAAGGATAAGAAATGAATAAAATTTTAGCCGCGGCCTTGTTTGCTCTTTGCGTCGTTTGCGCGCAGGCAAAGCCCTTTAGCCCCGAGCAGTACGCAAAAGTACTGCGCGAGTACAACTCTGTGGCGGGCGCGAACAACTACTTTGAAAGCGGTAAATTTAAAGAGGAATTTGAGCTTCGCAAAAAATACTGCGACGAAGGTCTAAGAGACGCGTGCGGAGACCTGGGGCTGCTCTACGTTACCGGTCTAGGCGCGCCAAGAGATAGCAAGAGAGCGGGCGAGCTGCTCGAGTATGCCGCTAAAAACGACGAATTTAAGGCTATATCGCAGTACTACGAAGCCGCACTTGACATAGCTCGCGCGGCGGAAAAGTACCCGGACGATAAGGTCACGCAGCACCTAGGAGCCGAGTTTAAAAACTCGCTAGAGCAGTGCAAGGCGTACAAGGGCGACCGCCACGTGTGCTTCCACGCGCTGGTGATTAGCAGTATGCTGCCAAAGGGCGAGGGCGGCCTGGGGCTATCGCAAGCTGAGTTTGCCAAGGCGTGGGAGGACATAGTCGTGAGCGATGTCGAGCGCAACGGCATGGACGACTCAAAGGTAAACTCGCTGGCAAAGGAGCTAGAAGGACTAGCGGCGCGCTAAATTTGCGGGCTTTTGCGGCGTAGATTTGCTTTTTTGATCAGGCGATCCGTCAAATTTGACCGTCCGCGCTTTTGTCTTTTTGCGGGCGGTTTTGCGTTTGGCACAAATTTGACGCGTCGGCAATTGCTAGGCTTAAATTTGGGTCGATTTTTGGGTAAATTTATCGAGCGGTGCATAATTTACTTTTGCTCAAATTTGACTGCTTTTTACGGATAAATTTAGCTCTCTCCTGATGCCATTTTGCGGCTTGCGAGCTTTTGCCTGGCGGGCCTTACGGCTATCTTTACGGCGTAAATTTACTAAATTCTGCTAGCGTTCGGGCGAAATTCGGTCGTCACGTCAGGCTTAAGGCCTTTGCTTACGCTTTTTTGCGAGCGGTCAAATTTACGCGCCTGCGCGGGTTTTTGCCTCACTCAAATTTGACGTATTTTTACGCCCTGCTCAAATTTGCGCGGCGTTAATTTTTACGAATTTATAAAAATTTTGGAGAAAATTTGGATGCGAGATTCGCGCGAGTTTCAGGTCTTAGCGGGCGAGGTAAAAAACGTAAGGTGGAATGCGGCGACGGATGACTGCGTTTGAGATAGAGGGCGTTAAATTTAGCGCCAAAATCCCAAAAGAGCGTCTCGTGCCTAGTGAAAACGACCGCCTTGCCATCGCCTATGACGAGAAAAACGAGGTTTGGAATTTTAAAAATTTGACCTCAAGCAAGTGGCTCAAAAACTACGCTTGGCGCGCGCATTTGATGATTTTTGAGGAGGCGATGGTGGAGTTTTTCCCCAATAGCGTTTTTGGTGCTATTATGATGATACCGATAGTTTGGCTAGCTCGTCACCTTTCGGATTTTGGATACTTAGTCATTATGTTTGTGTTTATTATTTGCCTGTTTTTGTCGTTGCCTTTGCTGTGTTTGGACGGCAAAACTCGGACGGACAAGGCAAATGCGTATCTGGCTTTAAGAAAATTTTTAAAAGAAGCGGATTTGTAGTTTGCCGTCAAATTCGCCTGCCCAAAAACGCTGCCAAACGCGGCAAATTCGGCGTCTATTTTAAAATTAGCAGGCGAACGAGCGATCAATTTTACCGACGCGCAAATTTATATCGCTCAAATTTTGGGCGCGAAGACTTAAAATTTAAAAGGATTTAGCTTGCAAGAAACGCAAAACGGTTTAAAACTACTGGGCGGCCGTGCGGGTTTGCTTGAGTGCGTCTATAAAGACAAAAGCGGATTTGATTATAGCTTTAGCTTGGAGGGACAAATTTTAAACGTTAGCTCGCTGCAAAGTCCGCTCTTGCCGCTAAACGACGGCGATGAGATGCTAGTCGTTTGCGATAAAAAGGGGCGGGTTTTGGGGCTAAAGAATCGCTCTTTAAACTCTGCGGCCTGGTATGCCTATGAGCCTAGCCTCTTTTTTGCGGCTCTGTTTTTTGCGCTGTCTTTGTTGTTTGCCGCGGCTTGCGTTTGGGCTGTTTTTTCGGGGTTTGACGAACGGTGGCCGCTTTTTAGCACTTTGCTGCTTGTTTTTGGTTTCGGCTCTCTTGCCTTTGCTTGGTTTAAATATCACCGCGAGGCGTCTTTGGGCTTACGCGTTAGATTGATGCTTGGCGCCGCAAAAGAGACGAAGTCTAGCGGCGAGACTAACGGCAGGGTGCGCGACCTAAGGATTTTTGAAACGAAAGAGAAGGGCTATTTTAGCGTTACGGTCGGCGATACGTTTTTATGGGGTAGTAGCCCTAAAAAGCGCGCTCTGGAGCTAGAAAACGGCGACGAAGCGAGCGTAAAATACGAAAATTTCAGGGTCATAAAGATACGAAATCGCAGCAAAAATCTGACGGCGAAAAAATCGCAAGGCTTTTTTGAGAGGGTATTTTGGTTTAACGTCGATATCGCGATCAGCCTTTGTGCGGGACTTGTTTTGCTCTATGCTGGGACGATGGATTTTTGGTTTTCGCCTTTTGCGGGGATAGCCGGCTTGATAATCTTACTCGGCGGAGTCTGCTTTAACGTGTTTTATAAAAAAGATTAGCCTTCGTCAAGGTTTGGCAAATTTAGCGCGGAGACTTCAAATTTGAGCCTGCTCGCCGTAAATTTGACGCTCAAATTTAGCGTGTCAAATTTGAGCAAGGCAAGCGGACTCGTCAAATTTTAAGCCTTACAAAAACGCTTGCAAATTTTACCGGGCGCTAAATCGCGGAAATAAAGGCGATAAAGCTTAAATTTAGCGCGACCTTCGTGATTTAAGCGAGGCAAATTTACACACGGCAAGGCCAACTGCGCCCGCTAAATTTAGCCTAAATTTTGCAAAAACTCCGCGTATTCTCTAGCTCCGCGCTCTAAATCGTCCTGGCTTGATACGTAGTCCACGCCCGGAGTCTCCTCGGCGCCGTAAAATGCGAAAAAGTCGCGGTAGTCGGCGTGGAAATAGTATTTAAACGCAAGCTCAAACGGCGTAAGAACCTCGCGCAAGCTAAAATGATAGCGTCCTTGCGGGCAGTAGTCACTCTTTTTGATACCCGCAGTCACGGCTAGCGCGACCTTGCGCCCCGCGATACCGTCCGCGCCGCGCCCATAGGCAAAGCCGTGCGTCATCACCGCGTCGATCCATGATTTTAAAATCGGAGGGCAGGAGAAGTTATGAAGCGGAAACTGCAAAACGAGGGCGTCGTGGGCTCTGATGAGCTCTTGCTCGCGCGCGGCGTCGATATCGCCGCCCCCGTAAGCCTGCGTCAGGTCATGAACGCTAAAGCGCTGTGGCTCTTTGAGAGCCTCTTGTAGCAGGCGTTTGTTTATGACCGAGTTTTTGATGCCTGGGTGGGCTAAGATGATTAGGGTTTTCATTTTTTCTCCTTTTTAATCGAGCAAATTTTAGCGAACCTGGCTTAAATTTAGGCGGAGCATTGCGCGGACTTTAATCTAGCCTGCAAACACGAGCTTTGATCTGCCGTATTTTGGACGGGCCGGGTAATCAAGCCAGAGCGTGCCTTCTTAACGCGCGGGAAAAATCGCCGCTTCTGCTTGCTCGGATATAAAGAGGGCGTAAATTTGCGGGCTTTTTTACAAAAACGCTTGCAAATTTCGCAGATTTTCTTTTATGGATGCGGGGCGGTAGAGCGCTGAGATAACGGCGATGTAGCCTGGATTTAGAGCGGCGATTTGCGCGATATTTGCCGCGTTTATGCCGCCGATCACGCAAACCGGGATACGTAAAATTTCCTTTGCGCGCCTGATCGTTTCAAATTTACAAAGCGGGGCGTGCGGTTTGGTCGGGCTTGCAAACAGGGCGCCAAATGCCGCGTAAGAAGCGCCCTCGTCCTGCGCTTTTAGGGCTAAATTCAGATCGTCGTAGCAGCTAACGCCGATGAAAGCGTCCTCGCCTAAGATCTTTCTAGCGGCCTTTACTCCGCCGTCGTCTTTGCCGATGTGCACGGCGTTTGCGCCTATTTTGGCGGCGAATTTGACGTCGTCGTTTACGATAAATCTTGCGCCGTAACGCTCGCAAAGCTCTTTTAGCGCAAAAGCTACGCACTCGTTTTTTGGCTCGATTTTAGTGCGGTACTGTAAAAGCTTTACGCCGCACTCTAGCAGCTCCCCGGCCTGCGCTAGCACGCTACTCTCTGGCGTTAGAATATCATCCGTGATAGCGTAAATTTCAGCCACGGTTTGCGCCTGCGGCTTTGTGATCTAGCAGCCGCACGCCGAAATTTGAGCCGTGGGCGTTTTTGATCGCGTTTGCGACGAAGGCTTTGGCGCGTCTGATCGCCGTTATCTCGTCTGCACCACACGCTAGGGCGCATGCGATAGCCGTGGCAAAGCTACATCCCGCGCCATGCATGATCGTAGGTTGCTCTAGCGGCTCATTAAATTTAACTATCTCGCCGCTTTTTTTATAAAGCGTGTCCTCGCAAATCTCGCTCGTTTGCGTGCGTTTTAGCACCACGTCGCAGGGTAGATCCGCACCCAAATTTAACCGCTCGCCGTCAAAATTTAACCCTAAAATTCGCGCTTCGTCTAAATTTGGCGTCGCGATGCGAGCTAGGCTTAAAAGCTCTTTTAATGCGTTTATGGCGCCGTCTTGTAGGAGCTTCGCGCCTGATTTCGCCACGCAGACGGGATCTATCACGGCGCTTATGCCCTGGTTTTGTTCCAGCCAGGCTTTGACGCAGGCTATGAGCTGTTCGTTAAATAGCATGCCGATCTTTACTGCGTCAAATTTTAGCTCGGCGCAGACTGCTTCTAGTTGCGCGTTTAAAAACTCTGGCGTTACGGGCATCACCGCACTCACGCCGCTCGTGTTTTGCGCGGTTAGAGCCGTGATAGCGGTCGCGCTGTAGCAGCCGTAGGCCTCGCAGGTTTTTATGTCGGCTTGCACGCCGGCACCCCCGACGCTGTCGCTGCCTGCGATGATTAGGATATTTTTTTTAGGATTTTTCATTGTTTTACCTTGAGCGGTTGTTAAATTTATCTTTGAGCGAATTTATTTGTCGCCAAAATCCTTGCCGAACTCGACTCCAAGCTCTCTTAAATTTACGGGGCCGTTTCCTTGCGACTCCATCGGCGGCGGCGGAGTTTGCGGCTGCGTTTGCGTAGGCTGCTCGCTCGCAGGATTTTGCTCGGTTTGATCGTTTTTGGTGGCATTGTTTTCGGCTTTTTTAGGTTTTTTCTTCGGTTCTTCTAGCTTTTTGCCGGTTAGGCACTCGTAAATTTCCGAGTGATTTTTCTTCGCCCAGTCCTCTTTGACTTCGATTTTTTGGTACTCTTTGCTATTAGGCGCGGCAAGGCCGTTTTTGACCAGGGTTTTGTTTAGGATTCTGCTTTCGTCGCTTACCTCGCACAGCCATCTATCGCCTAGATTTTTTAGCGTGAGCACGTAGTAGTTGCGCTCCGGGCGAAATATCTTTTTGATCTCTTTGTCGTAGGATTTGGTGAAATTTTCCAGCTCTTTTTTATCTTTTATGCATTTTGAGCCGTTATAAAATCTAACGTTTGCAAGCTTACAAGGGGCGATCACGGCGGCGTTTAGTCTAAAGATAAATGTATCGTAGTCTAAAATTTTTTCTAAAAACAGGATTTCTTTGGTAACTTTTTCGCGTTTGGATTTGGTTGTCTGCGTGATTTGCATGTCGGTAAACCGGGCGAGCGAATTTACCGACAGCAAGGCTAAAGCGCAAAATTTAAGCAGAGTAAAAAATGCGCTTTTTTTCATTATTTTAGATCGTATTTTTCTAGCAGTTTGTCGTAGCTGCCGTCTTTTTTCATCTCGTCGAGCGCGGCGTTTATTTTAGCGATTAGATCGGCTTGCTTGCCTTTGTCAAACGCCATAGAAAAGCCCTCGCTACCGTCGGCTTCTTTATAAAATTCCTCTAGCTCGGGGTTTTTCTTTAAAAAGCCGTAGCCGATCGAGCTATCTAGCACGACTGCGTCTATCTTGCCTTTTTTTAGTCCCATGATTAGCGGAACCGGATCCTCGGCAGGCACGACTTTGGCGCCCGCGATAGCGTTAGCTGCGATCTCTTGGACGGTGCCTTGTTGTACGCCTACTCTTTTGCCGTTTAGGGCGTCTTTGCTCGCGATAGCGTCGTTGCCTTTAGCGCGCAAGTAGATATTTTCGGTAGCGTAGTAAGCCTGCGTGAAATCAATCGATTTTCGTCTATCATCGGTCGCACTCATCGCGCTTGCTACGGCATCAATCTTGCCGGTTTTTAGAGCTGGGATGAGGCCGTCAAAGCTCATATTTACGATCTTGTACTCAAAACCAGCGCGTTTAGCGAGCTCGGCTACTAGATCCATGTCAAAGCCAGTGATCTTGTTTTGCTCGTCCACGTACTCAAACGGCGGATAGTTGGCGGCTGTACCGATCTTAAGCTCGGCGGCGCCAAGCGTAGCTAGAGCCGCTAAAAGCAGCGCAAAAATCTTTTTCATTTTCTCTCCTTTAAATTTGGTTTCAAATTTAAGCCCGCGACCCGGTGTGGGCTTGTAAATTTACTTCAGGCCGTATTTTTCCATCATCTTGTCAAATTCGCCGCTCTTTTTTAGCTCCTCTATGGCGGCGTCTATCTTGCCGATTAGCTCTAGGTGTTTGCCCTTGTCAAACGCGACGGCAAAGCCCTCGGTACCGTCAGGAAGCTTTAAAAACTCCTCCAAATCAGAGTTTTGCTTTAGATACTCGTAGCCGATCGGGCTATCTGTTAGTACGACGTCGATTTTACCCGCTTTTAGCGACAAAATCGCAGCCGCTACGGTCTCTGCAGGCACGGCTAGGTCTCCGCAGATAGATTTAGCCGCACTCTCTTGCAATGTGCCTATTTGCGCGCTTATTTTTTTGAGATGCATATTGGTCGCATTTACGTCGGTGCCCTTTTTGCGGATGAAAAGATTATCCGAAAAATAATAAGGCTTCGTAAAATCAACAGATTTTCGTCTCTCCTCGGTCGCGCTCATACCGCTTAGTGCGGCGTCTATCTTGCCTGTTTTTAGAGCTGGGATCAGTCCGTCAAAGCTCATATTTTGTATGTCAAATTTGACGCCGATTTTCTTACCGACGGCCTCTATCATATCGATTTCAAAGCCTACGATCTTGTTGTGCTCGTCAATATACTCAAACGGCGGATAGTCCGCGCTCGAGCCCACTCTTATCGTTTGTTGTACCGCTACGGGGGCTGCCTCGTTTTTTACTGCGGCGTCTTTGCTTGCTTTTTCATTCGAGCTTTGACCGCAGCCTGAAAGCATTAAAGCGGCGGCTACGAAAACGAAAAGTTTTTTAAATTTGCCGGCGGACAAAGCCGCAACGATGTTTTGTGACATTTTGACCTCCTTTTAGTGGTTTAAAATTTTACCTAGAAAATCCTGCAAACGCTGATTGCTAGGGTTTTCGAAAACATTTTTAGGCGTGTCGTCTACGGCTATTTTACCGCCGTGCATGAAAAATATCCTATTTGCCACGTTTTTAGCAAAGCCCATCTCGTGGGTGACTACTAGCATCGTGATGCCTTTTGCCGCGACGTCCTTCATGATGTCTAGCACCTCGCCGATCATCTCGGGATCTAGCGCGCTGGTTGGCTCGTCAAAGAGTATGACCTCTGGATTCATCGCTAGGCTTCTAGCGATTGCTATACGCTGCTTTTGACCGCCTGAGAGCTTGTGCGGGAAGGCGTATTTTTTATCGCTTAGACCTACGCTTTTTAGTAGCTCGTCAGCTCTTTTTTCTGCGCTTTCTTTATCTAAAATTCCCGCTTTTATCGGAGCTAGGGTTAAATTTTGCAAGACGTTTTTATTTGCAAAAAGGTTAAAGTGCTGAAAAACCATGCTCACTTTTTGACGGATTTTATTTATGTCCGTTTTTTTGTCGGTGATATCCTCGCCGTTTATCTTGATATGCCCGCCGCTTGGCTCTTCTAAGCGGTTTATGCAGCGCAAAAAGGTACTCTTTCCGCCGCCGCTAGGGCCTATGATAGCGATGATTTCGCCTTGTTTGATATCTACGCTGATGTCATCTAGGACGCGCAAATCGCCGTAATTTTTACTCAAATTTCTAATCTCAATCATGGCGATTTAGCCTCCTCTCTAAAATTTTAACCAAAAACGTAAAGAACTTCACGCTGACGTAGTAAACTATGCCCGTGAAAATGACGGGCTCCGGACTATAAAACACCGCTTGTAGGCTCTTGCTTTGCATCGTGATGTCTATGACGCTGATGTAGCCAACGACTGACGTCTCTTTAAAAAGCGAGATAAATTCGTTTGCAAGCGCAGGCAAGATGTTTTTGGTCGCTTGTGGGAACACGACTTCTCGCATCGAGACGTAGTAGTTTAGACCCATAGCCCTTGCGGCTTCCATTTGGCCTTTATCAACGCTATTTATGCCGCTACGCACGATCTCTGCGACATATGCGGAGCTGTTTAGCCCGAGTGCGATCAAAGCGACGTAAAAGTTATCGCTCCAAGTCGCGAAAATCACGACCGAAAATATAAGAAGCTGCAAAATAATCGGCGTTCCGCGCAGGATATCTACGTATTCGTCGATGAGAAAGCTTAAAATTTTGATATTTAAAAATTTTAAAAACGCCAAAATAAAGCCCAAAGTCACGCCGATAGCCGTGCCGCCTATGGTTAGTCCCAGCGTCACGCCGTAGCTTTTAAGGTAAGCTAGACGTTGCGCCTCGTTTAACTCCGTCGGATAAAAATAGTAAACGCCCGCGGAGACGATGACGACGAAAAACAACGCCCTGAAAAATTTTTCGTTTAGCATTTCTTAAACCTTAAAAGTGTAATGAGGGTTAATAATACGAAAAAAAATATAAATTTAACCTTTTTTACGCGAAAAAATTATCTTTTAAAGAAATTTATCATATTATCGTAACTCAAATTTAAAACCCGAGGGAAATTTAATGGATTATGCACGCTATATCGCCATCGCGCTGTATTTTGGATTTTTGCTTTTCGTGGGGCGATACTCGTATAACAAAAACGCCAATATGGGCGAATATCTGCTCGATAACCGCCGCCTAGGGCCGGTCGTAACGGCGCTGAGCGCCGGAGCTAGCGATATGAGCGGCTGGATGCTGCTTGGCGTGCCGGGCGCGCTATATGCTACTGGGCTAGCGACGATTTGGATGGTTTTGGGACTTGTTATCGGCGCGTATTGCAATTATCTATTTTTAGCAAAGCGCCTGCGCGTCTATACCGAGGTTGCTAGCGACAGTATCACGATTCCCGATTTCTTACAAAACCGCTTCAAAGACGAGACTAAAATTTTACGCATAGTCTCGGGCCTTTTGATCTTGATATTTTTCACGCTTTACGTTAGTAGTGGCATCATCGCGGGCGGCAAGAGCTTTGAGAGCTTTTTTGGATTAGATTTCAAATTTGGCGCAATTTTTACGCTGGCCATCGTCGTTTTTTACACGTTTTTCGGCGGATTTCGCGCGGTTTGCATCACGGACGCGTTTCAGGGCATGCTGATGTTTTTGGTTCTAGTCGCCGTACCCATCGTCGCGTTTTGTAATCTAAATTTGCTGGACGGCGCTACCTTTTGGAGCGAGGTCGCCAAATACGGCAAAAACCACCTAAACATCTTTTACGATCAGACTTTTTTGAGTATCTTAGGACTCATGGCGTGGGGGCTTGGATACTTCGGACAGCCGCATATCATAGTTAGATTTATGGCGATACGAAGCTCAAAAGAGCTAGCCCAAGCGCGCCGCATCGGTATCGGCTGGATGGCGATCGGCTTAGCCGGAGCGATGATGAGCGGGCTTATAGGTTTTGTGTATTACAGCGAGTTAAATTTGCCTCTAGCAGACCCCGAAAAGGTCTTTTTGCAGCTTGGCGAGACGCTGTTTCATCCGTTTTTTGTGGGTATCATCATTTCAGCCGTGCTTTCAGCCATTATGAGTACGATTTCTAGTCAGCTTTTGGTTAGCGCAAGCTCGGTGACGCAGGATTTCGTGTTTGCCTTTTATAAAAAAGAAATTTCGCAAAAAGCCCAGGTTGCAGCCGGCAGATACGCCGTCGTGGCCGTCGCGCTAGTTGCTACCGCGCTTGCTTTTAGCTTTAACGAAAGCGTGCTAAACGTCGTGGGCTATGCGTGGGCGGGATTTGGCGCGAGCTTTGGGCCGGTGCTGCTTTTTAGCCTTTACTGGCGTAGGATGAGCGCGCTGGCGGCGCTTCTAGGCATGATAACGGGCGGAGCGACGGTGATCGCGTGGATAGCGCTCGGGCTAAATTCTTACGTTTACGAGATATTGCCTGGCTTTGCGGTCTCTTGCATAGTGATTTATCTAACCAGCCTCTACGGCGACGCGATAGACAAGATGAGCAACGAGCCAAACTCGGCCACCGTGCAGGACGAATTTGAAAAAATGAAAACGAGGCTGTAAATGCATAGTAGCGTAAAATGCGGCAACTGCGGCGCTGAGGTCGATGTAAATTTGGCTCTTAAAACCGAGCTTGAGCTTGAAATGAAGCAAAAAATGGCGGCGGCTAGGCGAGATTTCGACAAAGAGATCGAGATTAAAAGGGCCGAATACAAGGCGCATTTGGACGCTTTAAGCGCGAAGGAAAAAGAATTTGACGCTAAATTTGCCGCAGCTCTAAATGCTAAAAAAACCGAGCTCGAAAATGAGATAAAAGCAAAGCTCGAGGGCGAAAATTTAAATATAGTAAATACCCTAAAAACCGAGCTTGAAACCAAGTCAAAGCAGATAAACGAGCTAAATTTAAAGACGCTTGAGATAGAAAAGCTAAAACGCGAAAAGAGCGAGTTTGAAAGCGCGCTGATGGCTAAAACCGAGGCCGAGCTAAGCAAACGCCTAAGCGAGGAAAAAGAGCGACTAGGCAAGGCTCTAGCCGAGCAAAACGAGCTCAAATTTAAACAAAAAGACGAGCAGCTAGAGGCGCTAAAAAAGCAGCTAAACGAGGCGCAAAGGCGTATAGAGCAGGGTAGCGAGCAGCTACAAGGCGAGACGCAGGAGCTCGCCATCGAGGCGTGGCTACGGGAGAAGTTCGTATTTGACACCATAGACGAGGTCAAAAAGGGGGCAAACGGCGCGGACGTGATGCAGATCGTAAATACCCGCGAGGCGCAGAACTGCGGCAAAATCTACTACGAGAGTAAGCGCACGAAAAATTTCTCAAACGAATGGATAGAGAAATTTAAGGCCGATATGCGCACCTCAGGTGCCGACGTCGGAGTACTCGTTAGCGAGGCGCGCCCAAAGGAACTAGAGCGCATGGGGCTGGTTGACGGCGTATGGGTGTGCAACTACGAGGAGTTTAAGGCGCTTTGTTTCGTGCTAAGACAGGGCGTCGTGGAGCTAAATTTTGCTAGGAACTCCGCGCAAAACCGCTCAAACAAGATGGAGATGCTCTACTCGTATCTGGTTAGCAACGAGTTTAAGATGCGCATCGAGGCCATCGTGGAGGGTTTTTCTGCGATGAGCGAGGAGCTGGAGCGCGAGAAAAACGCGATGAAACGCATCTGGAAGAGCCGCGAAAAACAGATCGAAAAGGTGCGCGACAACGCAATCGAGATGTTTGGCTCGATAAAGGGGATCGCGGGAAATGCGATAGGGGAGATAAAGACGCTGGAGCTGGGGTTTGATGCGGGCGAGGAGTAATTTTTTATAAATGATGAATTTTAGGTTTTAAAATTTGAAATCTGCTTTGGTTACGTATTTCATAAATTTACGTAATACCTATAAATAATGAGGCACAGTATTCATACCTAAAGATGTTCCTAGTGGAGCAGTCTTAATTGTTAGTTTCATTTTTTATCCTTTTAAAGTTAAATTTTTTATTTGTTTTGTCATATAGAAATACCACTAAAATAAATAAAAATGGATATATAAAAACATCAAATTTAAAGCCGCCATAAACAAACATATCAATGAAATTAGAGAAGAATTTGGCGCAAGTTGGCATATAAAATAGAACAAAACTTATACTTCTAATTGCAAAAACAAAAAATAATATTGTTGTTATAAATAAAAAATACAAAAAATACTCTTTTGCGTATATGTATATAACCATCATAAAATAGCCTGAAAGAATTATCATAAGATGTGGCGTTAAGTCTATTTTTGAGATATTAATATGTTTTATAATGCTGTTTTTATCTATGAAAGCATAAAGAATAAACAATGGCAATGATATTTTAATAATCAAATAAGCTAAGTTATACACAAAAAAATCAAATCTGTTTGCGATATTAATATTGAGACAATAAAACAAACAAACTAAAATGATAAGAATTTTATACTTACTAAAATTCATTAAGTTTTTTAAAACTACGCCACGTCTACTAGCAATAAATCCAAGTTCTTTACTTTGGATCTCGGTAAATAACCAAAATAAAATAGTTTTCATAATTATATAACCTTCTGTTTTTTTATCACTGTTTATGTTTAGGCTACTGCTAGATTTAGATCTCTTAAAAATCCGCTGCTTTGCGAATTTATCTGACCGGTTTGCTCTCAATTCAGATTATATCATTTTTATATTTTTAAAGAGATGGTGTCTGCATTAAATATATATCGGCCACCTTTTGTTCTTTGTCTTTGCTTTCAGTGTAATTTCCTTCAAACATTACGTTAATGCTGTTATCTGGGTCTTTATCCATTGTTTAAGGTTTTTGTATTTGCAAGTTTTGGCTTTTTGACTCGTTTTCTTGGGGTATGCCGTCGACCTACTTGTAACATTTGCAAACTATGCTTATATTGTCCTTAAGCACACTTGTTTAAAAAGTGGGGAGGGGATCGGAGTAATAGTGAAATGAGGCAGGCTTTTAGCTTTCTATTCATCCACACTGTCTTGTTGGCGGTTTTTGGGGTGCTTTATCGCCCGCGCCGCCAGTTTTTAAATTTCAGCTCGCATCGACATAAATTTTATACTTGTCGCAGCGGATGCAGCGAAACAGATAGCCTGCCATATCGCCTCCTGCGACGAGGTAACTCTGCACGTCCTCTACCGCAAATTCGCCGTGCAGGGCGTACTCCTCAAAGACTTCGTCGGCAATACCCATCTCCTGCAGCTCTTTCGTACCCACATCGCCTAAAAACTCGCAGTAATCGTCGCAACACGTGAGCCAATGCGCCCCCTGCCAGCTAAAATACCCCGGCGTCCTTTTAAAAAGCTCCTCGGTTTTAGCCTGCGCGTCCGAAGTGCTAGGCGGCAGAGGATCTGCGTCCTGGATAAAGCTAGCGTCAAATTTCGCCGCCGCCGCGCCGCTAGCGATGCAGTGCGGACAGAGGTAGTTCACGTCCTCCACGCTGTAAACGCTACCGCAATAATACACGTCAGTCGCTTGCTCGCAGCATTCGCAAACCACGCTCGCATCGTCCTTGAACACGCCTGTTTTAAAGGGATCCGGGTGGTAGCGAAAATGAGGCGGGCTTTTTAGCTTTTTGCTTTGGCGCGCGGCTTTGCTCGCGGTTTTGGGGTGCTTTATCGCTCCCGCGTCACCGTTTTGCGCGTACTGCTTTAGATAGCCGAGCTTTTTGAGTTGCTTTTTGTCCTTCGGATCGCAAATTTTGGCTAATAGCTCGCAGGCGCTCTTTTTGAGCCCCAGCAGTTCGTAAACGTCAACTAGCACGAGCTTTGCCTCTTTTTCATCGCATTTTTCGAGCTCGTCTTTGAACTCAAATAGCGCCAAAATGCTCGCTGCACCGCCGTCCGTGTCCCAAAACGCCTTTTGAAGCGCGATATATTTTTCTCTAAATTTATCCATTTTCTCCCCTCAAATTTGCGGTTGCTGGCGGGATTATCTTTAGATTTTACCGAGCGGACCTGCTATTTTTGGATCAAATTTTACTCAGCGCAGATCGCTTTGAGCTTTGCTAAATCTAAAATTAAACTGTGCGAAAATGCGTCTATAACGACGCCTGAGTATTTGCCATCAACGCTTTCTAGCATAGCGGCATAGTCTTTTAGGCGCAGGTTTATCGCCTCCTGCTCAGCATCGTTTCGCCATCTCATCATCTCAGCTCTGCTGGAAAATGCCGGAAAGTAGCTAAGTCCGCTCTCCTCGTCTTCTAGTAAGACAAATTTGATATTTGAGCCTTCTTCTTCGTAAACTGTGCTACCGTCTGGTTTTGCTAGGGCTTGGTTTATGAGTACGGGAGCCAAAAACTCGGCCTTTTTTAGCGCCGAAATTAGCGCCTTTTCGCTCTGCTCGCCGCCGTCTAGTAAAAATGCGTCTATGAAATCGTTTAAATTTTCGTTCATCTTTTACCTTGGATTAAATTTGGCGTATTATACATTTTTGCGTTTTTAAATCAAAATTTAGCAGTAAATAAGCTTTGCGTTGCTATAATCACAACCTCACTTCAGCTGGCGGGTTCATAGCTCAGTTGGTTAGAGCATCCGGCTCATAACCGGATGGTCCCAGGTTCGAGTCCTGGTGAACCCACCACTTCAATTCATCTTTATCAAATACTTTAAAGTACATCGTCTTATTATTTTGCAAGTTTGTTCGGTACATATAAGGCGTTTGTAGGTATGTGCCTCCTTGATCGGGGCAGGCTATCAAAAAACGTCGTTAATAAAGTGACCTAACAACAAATGCGGTTAATATTTCAAAACTTCAAATTTTATTTGGGATTTGATTGAAAATTATTTCAATCAAAATTCACGTATGTATTTAGTAAAGTTTTTATGTTTAAATTTTAAATTTAACCAACCTATACGTCGGATCAAACCTAAACGCGAGCAAATTTTGCAAAATCCCAAAAAGGCACATAAAAGTAACGAAGCTGCTGCCGCCGTAACTATAAAAAGGTAGCGGAATGCCCACCACAGGCGCAAAGCCGATCGTCATCATGATATTTATACTCACGTAAATAAAGATAAGTATCCCGATCCCAGACGCCATCGTTTGCGTGAAATAATCATCCTTTAGTCCGTAGTTTAAGCTAAGTAGATGAGCTATTAGCGCGCCGTAAAAGCTAAGTAGTGCGAGCCCTCCGTAAAATCCGTATCGCTCGATCGTGTAAGCAAAAATAAAATCGCTAGTAGAAATCGGCAAAAATTTAAAGTGCGTCTGCGTCGCCTCGTCTTTTGGCTTGCCCTTTAGTCCGCCGCTACCGATAGCGATTATGCTCTGGCGCACGTGATAGTTGGACTCTTCGCTTAAAAAATCGGTAATGCGCTTTTTTTGATAATCGTGCAAATTTTCGTAAATCACGGGCGCAGAGAGCAAAACCCCGGCAAATATCACGACCCAAATTTTTTTATTTACTCCGATGATAAAAAGTACGGCATAGCCCACGATGAGTAGTATCAGCGCGGTGCCCAGATCGGGCTCTTTTAAAATCAGCACGAAAGGCAAAAGGATATAAAGGCTAAGACGTAAAAAGTCCTTGAGACTGTAGCCGTTTTCTTCGGGCGGGCGCTGTTTGATGAGGTAGCCTAACATCAAAAGAAGCGCCGGCTTCATGATCTCTGAGGGCTGAAGCGTAAAGTGGATAAAAGGAAACTCTAGCCATCTTTTTGCGCCCAGTTTGCTCGTGCCGAACAAATCTACGCTAACAAGCAACACGATACAAATCCAGTAAAATAGCGGTATGAGCCAGGCGATCTTGCGAATGGGAAGTAAAAAGAAAAATAAAAACAATGCTAAACCGACGCCAAAATATACAAGCTGCTTGCCAGCCAGGATAGAATTTGCCTCAGAAACCAAAATGTATGATAAAATAATAATAGGAAGTATCAAAAACGGCTGAACGAAGTCAAAATGGGTTAAAATTCGCCTATCGAGTCTTATCAAAAATTTGCCTTTTTTGAGCGATTATAGCATTTTAAAGGAAACAAATCTAAAAATGACGGAAAAAGAGATCAAAATTTTAGATGATACGCAGGCGAGGGCGGATGCGTTTTTGGCCGCTGAGCTAAACGTCGCTAGAAATCAAGCGCTAAATTTGATAAAAAGCGGGCTGGTTATCCTAAACGGCAAGCCGCTAAATAAGCCCTCGGCGAAGCTAAATTTGGGCGACGTTTTGAGGATCAAATTTGAGCAAAGCGACCCTGATACGGCTAAATTTGAAGCGGAATTTGAAGTACCGATCATTTACGAGGATGAGGATTTGCTCGTATTAAATAAACCCGCAAATTTAGTCGTCCATCCCGCTCCCAGCGTTAAGGAGTCTACGCTTGTGGACTGGCTGGGAGCAAAGGGATTTTTGCTATCAAATTTAAGCGGGCAAAGCAGAGCGGGTATCGTGCATAGGCTAGATAAAGGCACTAGCGGAGCTATCGTCGTAGCTAAAAATAACGCCGCTCACGCCGCGCTCTCAAAGCAGCTAAGCGACAAAAGCATTGGGCGCATTTATCTAGCGCTAACCGATCTGCCGCTCAAGCAAAACTGCACCGTCGAGCGAGCTATCGGACGAAATCCCGCTAACCGCCTAAAAAAGGCGATAGTTTCAAGCGGCCGCGCGGCGAAAAGCGCCTTTGCGAATTTGCTTTTTAGCGAATTTGACGGCCCCGTGCAGAGTAAAAACGCGGGCGTAAATTTGATCGCGGCAAAACTTTTTACAGGCAGGACTCATCAGATCAGAGTGCATCTAGCTAGCCTAAACCGCCATATTTTGGGCGATGCTTTATACGGTTTTAAGAGCGAAAAGGATAAAATCGGCCGAGTAATGCTTCACGCCTACGGGCTGTATTTCACGCATCCGCGCACGGGCGAGCAAATGAGCTTCGTAGCACCCGTCTGGGATGATTTTAGTGAAATTTTACTTAGCAAATTTAGCAAGGAGAATATAGATGAAAAGATTGATTTTATGGGGCTTAGCGAGCTCTTTAGCCATTGTGATGAGTGGATGCGTATCCTCTAGCGGGCCTGCGCAAGTAAATCCGAATTTGCCGACCGTCCAGAGCCTAAAAACCATCAGCGATATGACCGAAGTTGGCTTTGAGTGGACGCCGACTCCGACCTCAAACGTCGCAGGCTACTATCTATACCGCTCAAATCCGAACGAAAATAACGGCAAAATGAAGGTCGTAGCCGACATAAAAGACCGCTTTGCCAGCCACTACGTGGATGCAAATTTGGCTCCGGAGACAACATATACCTACGAGATGAGAACGTATAACGAGAGCAAGCAAATTTCAGGTCCAGGCATGATCGTTAGCGCCACCACTAAGGCGCTTATGGATTCCGTGCCTTTCGTTAGAGCGCTTACGAATTTACCCGAGCGCGTGAAACTCATCTGGAGACCGCATCCAGACCTTCGCGTGGCGTCTTACGTCGTCGAAAAAGCCGATATAAATAAAGAAAATTGGAGACAAATCGCCGAGGTAAAAGGTAGACTAAATGCCGAATATATCGATGACGACGTGAAGCCTGGCAGAAGCTATAAATATAGAGTTTTTGTAAAAACTACTAGCGGAACAATCTCAAAACCTAGCGAGATCGTGGACTCTACGACAAAGCAGCTACCAAGCGAAGTCGTAAATGCGCAGGCTACTCAAGACGTGCCTAAAAAGATTATTTTAACGTGGGATAGCGTGGCTAGCGACGACTTTGGCTACTATAAAATTTACAGCGCGTCAAGCAAATTTATGCCGTACACATACCTCGTCAAAACCACGTCAAATAGCTACGAGGATCTCATAAACGAAAACGGCGCGACCAGATACTATAAAATCACCATCGTCGATAAAGACGGCTTAGAGTCTAAAAAACCTAGCGAACCTATCATCGGTATGACGCTAGGTGCTATCGATGCGCCGGTCGTATCCTCTATCGTAGCCGACAGCACGGCGGTTAAGCTCACGTGGAACGCCTCTGATAAGGCTAGAAGCTTTACCGTTATAAGAGACGGCGGAGGAAGCGAGCAGAAATTTACAAATATAACGGGCAATGAATTTGTCGATAATAGCGTTGCTTACGGGCAAAAATATAGCTATAAAATTATCGCCGTAGATGAATACGGCATAAGCTCCGACGCTTCTGCTAAAGCAGAGATAGCCGTCGAATAATGCCCAATTTTATAGCTAAAAACGTAAATTTTGCTCCAAAAGAGTGCGGCGAGATAAGCTTTTTGTGGGAGGCTCGCGGCAGGCAGGGCGTTGGCCTCGTTTATACAAAAAGCTCTAGCGAGGAGTTTTTTATCACGCTAAAAAAGCGTGAAAACGACTGGGTCGTAAAGGGCGAAAAGCTAACAAAGCCTGCTAAAATAGGGCTTTTGCAAAATGCTTTGGTTAAATTTAAAGAGCTTTATTGCGATCAAATTTTAAGCGAAGCTATCGCGGTAAAAAACACGCGCCTCACGCAAAAAGACTCGGCGATCTTTAGCGTGGGCGAGTTGCTTGAGAATTTAAATCAGAGCAAATTTGATAGCAAATTTATCGAGATCGGATTTGGCTCGGGCAGGCACTTACTATTTCAGGCGGAAAATAACCAAAATACACTAGTTATCGGCATCGAAGTCTACAAGCCCTCGCTCGAGCAAGTCGCAAAGCTGGCAAAAGCCAAAAATCTAAACAACGTCATGCTCGTAAACTGCGACGCGAGACTGCTTTTATCGCTTGTGGAGTCAAATTTTATCGATAAAATTTTCCTTCATTTTCCGGTGCCTTGGGATGACGCTCCTCATAGGCGCGTGGCGTCGGCCAAATTTGCCCTAGAGTGTGAGCGAACGCTAAAAGCGGGCGGCAAATTTGAGCTAAGAACCGATAGCCGCGAGTATGCGGACTTTACTTTGGCTCAAATTTTAGATCTAAGCGATGCCGACGTTCAAATTTATAAAAACCGCGACCTAAAAGTAAGCAGCAAATATGAAGATCGCTGGAAAAGGCATCAAAAAGATATTTACGACGTTATCTTTACCTGCGAAAAGCAAAGCGAACCAAGAGCTGATCAAGGCGAGCTAAAATTTGAAAACGGCTACGACGCGAGCAAGGTTGCGGCTAAATTTAGCAACCAAACGATAAAAGAAGATGACTTTTTCTTGCATTTAGAGGAAAAATACGAAAAAAATGACGGCGAAATTTTGATTCGCGCGGCGTTTGGCGCATTTAACGCGCCCGAGCACTGTTATGTTTTGCTCGGCGAAAAAGGCGCGGAATATTTTATAAAAAAGCCGCTCGTTACGGCTGAAAATTTAAAGGCGCATCTTGCGTTGAAGGAGTATTTGGCGGATGCAAAAAATAATTAGCGCAAGCGGGTTTTGCCTAGGATACGAGGGCTGTGAAAAGCTCATAACGGACGCAAAATTCGACATTTACGCCAATGATTTCGTTTTTATCACCGGGCAAAGCGGCAGCGGCAAATCGACGCTTTTAAAGTCGTTTTACGGCGAGATAAAGCCGAGTGCTGGCTCACTAAACGTCTGCCTAACCGATATGATGAATCTGGGCGGGCAAAATCTGGATAAACTAAGGCAGCGCATCGGCGTAGTTTTTCAAAACTACCGCTTGATAAGCGAGTGGAATATCGAAAAAAACGTGATGCTGCCGCTGATGATAAAAGGTCTTAGCGCTAGCGTTTGTAAAAATCAGGCGACCAAACTCCTAAAACACGTAAATTTACTCCACAGAGCGCACAAGTATCCAAATGAGCTTAGTGGTGGCGAACAGCAGCGAGCTGCGATGGCTAGAGCGCTCGCGCATAATCCAAATTTACTACTTTGCGACGAGCCGACCGGTAGCCTCGATGAATACTCAAGCGACGTTATCTGGGGGCTTTTGCGCTCGGCTAAGGAGTTTTTGGGTACCTGCATCGTGGTGGTTACGCACAGGGTGCCAAGCTCGCTAAGAGTACCCTACAGACATCTTGCTATAGAAAATGGACGCCTATATGAAATTCTTTAAAAACCACTTAAGCACTATAATTCCGCTTATGGCGTTACTCGTGGGCATTCAGTTTATATTGCTAGTCGGGCGAGTGGTGGACGAGTACGAGTCCGTGATGAACAAAGACTATAACATTATCATCGTAAGTCAAAACGAGCTAAACGCTACCGACGTAAAGCCGCTCATTCATACGTTTGAATCTCTTGAACCGCTTAGTTCAAAGCCCGTACTAGAGAAGCTCTCTAAAGATATTTCATCAAAAAATATCGCCGTTTTGCAAAACGCTTTGCCTAAATTTTACTCGCTAAAGCTAAATGCCTTTCCAAGCACCCAATATATGCAAGAGATAAAGGATAAAATTTCAAAGATTAACGGCGTAAGCAGGGTTGAGACCTTTTCAAAAACGCATGATAAAATTTATAAAATCATGCAGCTGATTAAAAATATTTCGGCGATATTTTCGGGGCTAATCGGGTTAATCGGGCTTATGCTCATCGCAAAACAGATGCGAATTTGGCTTTATGAGCACAAGGAGCGCATCGAGATAATGACGCTGCTGGGAGCTCCGTCGTGGCTAAAATCTGGCGCGTTATACAAAAACGCGTTGTTTGATTCGTTTATAGCGACCGTTTTGGTGGCGGTTTTTTACATTATCTTGCCGGATTTGCAGCCCGTTAAGGAAGTCGCTACCGACCTAAATATCAATTTGCCGGCGATTGATCTGTTTTACGAGGGCGGAGTACTGCTGGGCGTTTCGCTTGCGATTAGTTTTTTAGCCGTTTATCTCGTAACCAGAAAAGCAACGGCGATATGAAAAAAATTTGCTTTTTGCTGGCCGCTATGATTTGCTTAAACGCAAGCACGGGCGAAAAGATAAAAAATCAAACGACCTATCTCGAGTCCTCAAAAGAGCTTGAAAAGCAGCTAAATAAAAAGCTTGACGACCTAGCCGGCGACATACTCGGCGGCGAAAAAAGCGTCAGACAAACCGACGACAAGATGAAAGAGCTCATCGTCCAAATAGCGCAGCTGGAAAATAGCGCAAAAAGCGCTAGCGGCGAGCTTGACGAGCTAGTAAAGCAAAACAAAGACCTAACGCAAAGTCAAAAAAATATCCAAAAAAGTATCGTGCGCATCATCTCTGATGAGTTTTCCTTCGACCTTATAATGCCAAAAGAGTACGAGGAGGGCGTGGATAGTATCATCGCGACTGAGATTTTAAGCAAGCTAAATTCGGTACTAAAAGATGATTTTAACGAGCTAGCCAAACAGTACGAAAGTACGCAAAATTTGATAAAAACTCAAAACGACAAGATAGACGGCATAAATTCAAATTTAAAAACCTTTAAATTTAAGCAAGCTGAGCTCGTTTCCTTGCAAGATAAGCAGATGAAAACGCTGGCAAATTTAAAGCGGGATAAGGAAATTTATCAAAAGCAACTCTCTCGCCTACAAGCCCAACAAGACGAAATCAGAAAGACTCTAGAAGAGCTAAAAATCGTCGCCAAAAGAGAGAGCGAGGAGGCCAAAAAAGCTCTAGCCGCACAAAAAGCGGCCGAAGCTAAAGCTCAAAAAAATAAGAAAGATAAAAAAGGCGAGGCTACTGCAAGTGCGTCTGAGAGCGACGTGAAGCAGTTTGGCTCGAGCTATCAAACTAGTCTTGTTAAAAAATATAGCGGCGAAAAGACTATCGCACCGCTTGACGGCTTTACGGTCAAGCAAAAATTCGGCAACTACGTAGACCCCATATATAACATCAAAATTTTTAACGAATCAGTCGTCCTTAGCGCAAATTCTGCCGATGCAAAGGTAAAGAGCGTCTTTAACGGCAAAGTGGTCTTTGCTAAAGAAACTGCGATGTTAGATAAAGTAGTCATCATCGAAAATCCAAACGGCATCCACACGATATACGCGCACCTTAGTCAGATCGCCCCTACCGTAAAAGTGGGCGCAAAAGTGCAAAAAGGCTACGTCATCGGCCGCGTGCAGCGAGATCTAACCTTTGAAGTCACGCAGAAAAACTACCACATAGACCCCCTCGAGCTAATCAGCCTAAAATAGCACCTGCGCGCCAAGATTAGCAAAATTTAAAGCAAATTTAGCTAAAATCCGAAAATTTAAGGAGATGAAAAATGGAGCGAAAAAAGCGAATTTTAGTTAAATTTTCAGGCGAGGCGTTAGCTGGCGACAGCGGCTTTGGCATAGATAACGCTGTGCTTAAATTTATCGCAAAACAGATCAAAGAACTAGTCGAAAACGGCATCCAAGTGGGCATCGTTATCGGCGGAGGCAACATCATACGCGGCGTGAGCGCGGCTAGAGACGGCATCATAAAGCGTACCAGCGGCGATCACATGGGCATGCTAGCTACCGTGATAAACTCTATCGCGATGAGAGAAGCGCTAGAGAGCGTAGGCCTAGACGTGCGCGTACAAAGCGCGATAAAGATGGAAGCTATCTGTGAAACTTTTATCGTCGGACGCGCGAACAGACACCTTGAAAAAGGTCGTGTCGTGATCTTTGCTGCAGGCACGGGAAATCCATTTTTCACCACTGATACGGCGGCTACTTTACGTGCTATCGAGATAGATTCAGATATGATAATCAAGGCTACGAAAGTGGACGGCGTTTACGACAAAGACCCGCATAAATTTGAAAATGCGACGTTGCTAAAAGAGCTAAACTACGAGCTTGCTATGAGTGATGATATCAAAGTGATGGACGATACTGCTATCGCGCTAGCTAAGGATAATTCGCTACCGATTTTGGTGTGCAATATGTTTAAAGATGGAAATTTGCTCAAAATCATACAAGGCGACGAGAGCGCGTTTTGCTCTATCGTGAGAAATTAAATTTAAGGAGAATAAATGAGATCTGAAGAAGTAGCGGCAAAGGCTCTAAAACTAGTCGGAGACGACAGATACATGCTCGCTCTAGCGGTAGCAAAAAGAGCCGAGGCTCTAGCTGGCGGCGCAAAAAGCTTGCTTGATATCGACGTTACTAAGATGAAATTTGCCGATATCGCCCTACGCGAGATAGCTGAGGGCAAGATAACTTTAGAGGGCATAGTTGAAGCAGCTAAGTAGCGGATTTTTACTAGAACAATTAATCGATGATATAACCGCTTGCAAGGATGTCGCTCAGGCGAGACAGCTGCTTAGCGAGCTGATAAATTTTACGCCGAATTTAGAGCGCGCGATCGAGTGCTGCGTTATCTCGCATGCGGGGCAATTTAGAAAAAGTGGCGAACCGTATGCCATACACCCTATCCTAGTGGCCTGCATCGTGGCGCATATGGGTGGGGACGAGGATATGATTATCGCCGCCTTGCTTCACGATGTGGTCGAGGATACGGACAGGTCGATAGAGAGCGTGAGAGAGGACTTTGGCGAAGAGGTCGCAAAGCTGGTCGAGGGGCTAACTAAAATCGTAGCCATCAGAGAGGATAAGCTCGCAAGCTCGGAGTCAAACGAGCGTCTGGCGGCCTCTGCGATGACCTTTCGCAAGATGTTGCTAATATCTATCGAGGACGTGAGAGTGCTTGTGGTAAAGCTTTGTGATAGGCTACACAACATGCTCACCCTGCAAGCATTGCGGCCTGAAAAGCAAAAACGAATAGCCGAAGAGACGCTGATGGTTTACGCTCCGATTGCGCATAGGCTCGGCATTTCGTCGATCAAAAACGTACTTGAGGATCTTAGCTTTAAGTATGCTTTGCCAGAAGAGTACAAAAAAATCGACGACTACCTAACCGAGCACAAGCAGCAGCTCGTTCTAAAGCTCAATGCGTTTACCGACAAAATTTTTCAAATTTTACTCAAAAACGGCTTTAGCGAAAACGACTTTGAGATACAAAAGCGCATCAAACATCATTACTCAATTTACTTAAAAATGCAGCGAAAAGGCATCTCGATCGAAGAGGTGCTAGACCTGCTAGCTGCGCGCGTACTGGTTAAAGAGCCGCAGGATTGCTATTTGGTGCTTGGAAATTTGCATATAAATTTTAACCCTCTAATTTCGCGTTTTAAAGACTACGTCGCACTTCCGAAGCAAAACGGCTACCAAACGATACACACTACGATATTTGATAACAAAAGCATCTTTGAGGTTCAAATTCGCACCTTTGATATGCATAAAACCGCAGAGTACGGCGTCGCAGCGCACTGGAAATATAAAAGCGGCGGCTTTTTAAATCCAAAACTTGACTGGCTAAGCGACATCAGCGGTATAGAAAACGGCATGGAGGAGGCGAGCGAAAACCCGGAGGAACTCTACGAATACGCAAAAGACAGCCTCTACGTCGAGGACGTCGCGGTTTATTCGCCAAAGGGCGATATATTTACGCTACCGCGCGGCGCAACGGCGCTTGACTACGCTTACGAGATACACACGCACGTAGGCTTGCATGCTAAAGAAGCCTACGTAAACCGCGTGCGCGTGCCGCTGCTAACGGAGCTAAAAAACGGCGATATCGTAAGCATCGTGACCGGAGATGAGCCAAAATACCGCTGTTCGTGGCTAGGTAGCGTAAAAACCGGCAAGGCTAGAGCCACGATCCGCTCGTACTGTAAGCAAAAGATAAGAGATATAAACAACATGGTCGCGATCGAAATTTTAAGCGGCATCTTTGCAGTACCTTCAACAACCATCGAGCAGTGGCTAGAGACTGAAAATTTGACCAAGAAAATTTTTAGAGCCGCGTTTGATTCGGTTTACCTGCAGGACGTGGTAAACGCGCTAAAAAAATACGTAAAAAGAGACCGTCCGTTTGCCATCGCGATGACGGACAAATACAACGTCAAAAAGCAAAAATTTGAAAACATCGTGATCTACTCAAACCACAAGATAAATAGCATTGAGTTTGATTATTGCTGTAATCCAAAGCGCGGCGACGATATCGTGGGATTTAGAAACTATCACCACGTAACCGTCCACCACAAGCTTTGCGAGCGGTTTATGAAGCTAGCCGAAGAAAAAAACGAGATGATTTTCGTCAAATGGACGCGAGTCGCTCCGCATAGATTTAAAATTATCCTGAGCCTAGAAAACAGACGCGGGTCGCTTGCGGAGTTTTTGACGTATATGGCAAAAATGCAGATTGATCTCGTAACTATCAGCCTTACCGAGACCAGAGAGGCGACGGCGGACTTTTTCGAGCTAACGATCGAGCTTGGCGAAAATTTGAACGTGAACGAGATAAAGGAGCGACTAAGAGATCGCTACAAGATCATAGACTTCGTGTCACTTGACGACGCATACGGACATTAATAAATTTAGGAGAGAAAATGGGCGAAAATTTGAGCAAAATAATGAGCGATATAAAAAAGGGCGTCGCCGAGATGATAGACGAGGAGCGCATCGAAAATTTAGTAAAAAACTACTATGAAAATGGCAAAAATTTCTACGTTAAAGCAGGCTTTGACCCGACGGCTCCGGATCTACACCTGGGCCACACCGTAGTGCTTCAAAAGATGGCTCTTTTGCAAAAGCACGGCGCGATAGTGCAGTTTTTGATAGGCGATTTCACGGGGCAAATCGGCGATCCAAGTGGCAAAAGCCAGACGCGAAAAAAGCTAGACCGTGAGACAGTGGTGGCAAACGCTAAAACCTACGAGGAGCAGGTTTTTAAAATCCTAGACCCGCAAAAAACGAAGCTGATGTTTAACTCCAAGTGGCTAAACGAGCTGGGAGCCGCGGGCATCGTGGAGCTAACTAGCACCTTTGCGGTGGCTAGGATGCTTGAGCGCGATGATTTCGAAAAAAGATATAAAAGCGGCGCCTCGATCTCGATAAGTGAATTTTTATATCCGCTCCTTCAGGGCTACGACAGCGTCGCGATGAAGTGCGATATCGAGATGGGCGGTACGGATCAGAAATTTAACCTTTTAATGGGGCGAACCTTGCAGCGAGTTTACAACGTCGGCAAAGAACAAGCCGTCATCATGATGCCGCTTTTAGAGGGGCTTGACGGCGTAAATAAAATGAGTAAGAGCCTAGGAAACTACATTGGCGTGACCGATGAGTCAAACGATATGTTTGCTAAAGTTTTAAGCGTGAGCGACGAGCTAATGTGGCGCTGGTACGAGCTTCTAAGCGAAAAAAGCACGAAAGAAATCGCAAATTTAAAAGCGGACGTAGCTAGCGGCAAAGCTCATCCAAAGGCCGTAAAAGAGGCGCTCGCGCTAGAAATCACGGCTAGATATAACGGAGAAGCCGCGGCAAAAGAGGCGAAGGCCGAATTTGACCGCGTACACTCGCAAAATTTGATCCCGACCGAGATGGACGAGTTTGAGCTCTCGGCTCCCGTTTGGATCGTGCAGGCGCTCACTCACTGCGGGCTCTGCGCTAGTAGCTCTCAGGCGCGCCGAGACATCGCGGCAAACGCCGTCAGTCTAAATCAAGAAAAGATCGCCGACGAGCAGCTAAAGCTGGACGCTGGCGAATACGTCTTGCAAGTGGGCAAGCGTAAATTTGCAAAACTAAAGGTAACCTGATGCAACCCGTAAAAATCGGAAAATACGATATAAAATACCCGATAATCCAAGGCGGAATGGGGCTTGGTATCAGTTGGGATAGACTCGCCGGAAACGTCAGCCTAGAAGGCGGCCTAGGCGTCATAAGCTCGGTAGGAACGGGCTACTACGAAGGACGAAAATACATCACCAAAGAGCTAAACGCCAAGCCGTACGGTAGCGGAAATTTCTACTCGCGAGAGGGGCTAAAAGCCGTCATCGACAATGCGCGTAAAATTTGCGGCGATAGGCCTCTTGGTGTCAATATTTTGTACGCCAGCAACGACTACGAGCGTATCGTAAAAGACGCCTGCGATCATGGTATAAATGTAATCATCACGGGTGCGGGCTTGCCTACGAATTTGCCTGAATTTACCGTAGATTACCCGGACGTGGCTTTGGTGCCTATCGTGTCCTCGGCAAAGGCGCTAAAAATCATCTGCAAACGCTGGCAGGGTCGCTACGGTAGGCTTCCAGACGGCGTGGTGCTCGAGGGGCCTCTTAGCGGCGGGCACCAGGGATTTACCTACGAGCAGTGCATCGATCCCGCGTATAGCCTGGAAAATTTGATAACGCCCGTTAGTGAAGAGATAAAGCAGTGGGGCGATTTTCCGCTATTTGCGGCGGGCGGTATTTGGGATAAAAACGACATCGAGAAGGCGATTTCGCTAGGGGCAAACGGCGTGCAGATGGGTACTCGCTTTATCGGTACGCACGAGTGCGACGCTAGCGAGGAGTTTAAGAAAGTGTTGCTAGCGGCCAAAAAAGAGGACATCGAGCTGATCAAAAGCCCGGTAGGCTACCCTGCGCGCGGAGTTAGGACGAATTTAATAAACCTAGTCGATAAGCGCCAAGGACCTAAAATCAGCTGCGTAAGCAACTGTGTAAGCCCGTGCCAGCGTGGCAAAGAAGCCAAAGAGGTAGGATACTGTATCGCGGATCGCCTCTATGACGCCTTTGAGGGGCGCAAGGAGACGGGGCTGTTTTTCACGGGCGCAAACGGCTACAAGCTAAACGAGATAATAAGCGTGAAAGAACTATTTGAAAAACTGATAAATGGCGAAGATAGTTAAATTATTTTTAATACTTCTATTTTTTTTGAATAGCGCGGTTTGCGCAAGCGCTTTATCGAGTTTAGATAAATTCGATAAAAATTTTGATAGCGCAGCCAATAAAGAAAAGATCGCAATGCATCAAGAGCTAAGGACTCTTTACGTAAAATCCATAATGGAAAATAACGTAAATTTAAGAGTCCAAAGCCTAACTAGACTAATAAAAAGCTCAAAAGCCCTAGGGCTAGATACCAAACCGTATGAAAAAGAGCTCGCGAGCATACCGCAGTCTGCAAAGCCAAGCGAAGAAAAACCAAAACAAGAAATAAAGCAGGTCAAAAAAGAACAACAAAAACAAGAGCCAAAGCAAAAAGAAGTAAAACTGAGCCAGCTATCCTCAGCTCCGCTGGCCGCCCAAAATGCCAAAACCGTTAAAAATCAAACTTTGCAGCTTCTAGAAGCTTTGGATAACGACGGAAATTTCGAGCTAAAATTTAGCCGCCAGTTAAACGGTAACGATATCAAAAAAACCGACCTAAATCAAAAAGGTTCTTATAAGACGATATATGAATTTAAAGGAATTTGGAGTGGCGGAAAACTGCAAAGATTTAAGAACTACTTGGTGGACGAGATCCGCATAAGTCAGTTTGACGAAAAAACCGTTAGGGTGGTATTCGTAAGTCAATTCGAACCAAATTTAAAACTCAGAGTCGATAATCAGTCTTTAATTTTCTCAAAGGCTAAGCCCACGCAAAGCCAAAATGTAACGAGTCAAAACAGTAAACAAAAAAATCATCAACCGTCTATCAAGCAAGAGCTCCCCAAAATCGCTGCAAATTCGAAATCTGAAATAACTCAAATACAACAGCAAAAAGCAACTCAACACCAAGCTCAAAATCAAAAGCTTGCTCAGCAAAAGCAAGAAAAAGTTGCCGCGCAGACCAAGACGGATGCTAAAAGTACCCAAAGCACCACCGAAAAGGATGAGCAAGAAATTGTGCTGGCACCCGTAAAAACGACAAGCACTAAAAAAATCACAAGCGCTAAAGGCAAGGTTGTCGTCCTTGACGCAGGACACGGCGGCGACGATCCGGGGGCTATAAATGGCTCTCTAAAAGAGAAAAACATCGTGCTAAGCATCGCTCAAAAGGCGGGCAAAGAGCTGCAAGGACGCGGCTATAAGGTGTATTACACGCGTAGTAAGGATAAATTTATCAACCTTCGTGATCGCACGAAATACGCCAACGACAAGGCAGCAGACCTCTTTATCTCCATCCACGCAAACGCCGCGCCGAGCAAAACCAAGGCAGTGACTATGCGCGGCATAGAGACGTTTTTCCTCTCGCCGGCTCGTTCTGAGCGTAGCAAAAACGCCGCTGCCCTGGAAAATAAATCCGACATCGAGGAGATGAACTATTTTTCTAAGCAGACTTTTTTAAATTTCCTCAACCGCGAGAAAATCATCGCCTCAAACAAGCTCGCCATCGACGTTCAACGCGAAGTTTTAGCACGAGCAAAATCAGTTAGCTCAAAGGCTTCCGACGGCGGCGTTCGCGAGGCGCCTTTTTGGGTGCTAGTGGGCGCGCTGATGCCTGCGGTGCTGCTTGAGGTTGGCTACATCACTCACCCTAGCGAAGGCGATCTTATAAATAACTCAAAGTACCAAGATGCCCTAGCCAAGGGGCTCGCAGACGGCATAGACGTCTATTTTTCAAACCAGCAATGAAAAGCGCGCGAGTCGTTTTAAAGGGCGGCATCCCGTTTAATCCCGAATTTGACGACATTTACTTTAACGCAGACGATCCCATAGGGCAAAGCGAGTATGTTTTTAACTCCGTTTTTGATGAAATTTGGAGTAAAAAGAGCGAATTTAACGTGCTTGAGGCTGGATTTGGCGCAGGGCTAAATTTTCTCTGCGCTTTTAAAAGATTTAAAAACTCGGATAAATTTTTAAATTTCGTCAGTATCGAAAAAACTCCGATCGCTAAAGAGGATCTGGCTAAAATTTACGCGAATTTTACCGAGCTAGCGGACGTTTCGGGCGAGCTTTTGGGTGCCTATCCACCGCTTATTCGCGGATTTCATAGGCTAAATTTGGCTCCAAACGTCACGCTTACCTTGTGCTTTGGTGACGTGGCCGAGGTTTTGGACGAGCTTAGTTTTAAAGCAGACACCGTTTTTATGGACGGCTTTGCGCCTGCTAAAAACGAAGCGATGTGGAGCGAGCTGGTTTGTGCTAAAATCGCAAATTTATGCGCATTGGGCGCTAGCGTTTGCACGTATTCGGCCTCGGGCGCGTTAAAAAGGGCCCTGCAAAATAGCGGCTTTGAGGTAAATTTGCTAAAAGGTTACGGCAAAAAGCGAGAGATGCTGCGCGCCAAATTTGCAGGTGAACGGCAAGCTGAGGGTGAAATTTGGTTTAGCAGATTTGATCCCGCTGCCACGACCGCTCCAAAGACGGCGCTAGTTATCGGCGGCGGCGTGGCGGGCTGCGTTTGCGCGTTTAGGTTACGCGAGCGCGGCCTAGATGTCACGATCGCTGAAAAGCGTGGCGATATCGCGCTAAACGGCTCTGGAAATCACTGCGGGATCTTGATGCCACTTATCACGAAGCCAACCGTAAATTTAGGCCGAATGCATATGAACGCGTTTTTGCAAGCGGCTCGCTTTTATGAGCGAAATTTGGGTGCTGAGGAGATAGAGTTTTGCGGTGCGACAGACTACGCATACGAGCAAAAGACGCTAGAGCGCTTTTACGAGTGGCACGAATTTGACGCGGATAACGGCGTTTTTGAGTTAAAATTTGATGACGAGCCTTACGCTAGCGCGTTTATTTTTAATGGCGCCAAAGCTCGCCCCAGAAAGATGTGCAAAGCGGCAAGCACGGGTATAAAAACGCTTTTAAACTGCGAATTTACGGGCTTTGAGACTCTTGAGAGCGGCGCTGTTAGGGCTCATTTTAAGGATGGGCAAATCATCGACGCCGACATACTCTTGCTTGCTGTCGGTAGCGAGAGCATGGATCTTTTTGCGGACTACGACATCAGGCTTAGCTCCGTGCGCGGCCAGGTCACGCATATCGCGCCTGCCGTTTGGACGCCTGCGCCTTTTAGCGCCAAAGGCTACGTTTGCCCGCCTGCCCAAGGCGTGCAGGTTATCGGCGCGACTTACGATAGAAATCTTTTTTTAGACGAGCCGCGTTCTAGCGATGATGAGAAAAATTTAGCTGACGTTGCCGAGTTTTTGAGCGGTAAATTTGTAGAAAACGAGCGGCTAAATTTAAGCAGAAAGCAGGATCTAAATTTGACTACCGACCCAGACGGCGACGCTGAAAATGCGGATCGTTTGGAAGCGATAAATTTAAGTAAAAGTATGGATTTGCGTGCCGATACTACTGATGATTCGGCGCAGACGCAAGATGCGTCAAATTTGACTGCATCTGAAAATCTCTCAAACAACACGATAAAAACTCCGCGAAACGTCCGAATAATCGGCTCGAAAGTGGGCTACCGCAGTTATAGCGGCGACCGTTTTCCGCTCATCGGGCGGCTTTATGACGAGGATTTTTACAAAGACGGTTACAAATCGCTGCTTTGGACGAAAGGCAAGTCTAATCCGCATCCAAAATACGTGCCAAATGTATATGTGAGCACCGCTCATGGCTCGCGCGGGCTTTGTACGGCCGTGCTTGGCGCCGAGCTCATCTGCGACCTTGTTTTTGACCGTCCGCTTTGTATAGAAAAATCGCTTTTTGACGAGCTTCACTTGGCAAGATTTCTCGTTAGGAAGCTTAAAAAAGGGCTAAAGTAGGCATAAAAATTGGATTTTAAAGTCTGATTTTACGTTATTTGTTTTTGCCTCAAATTCGGTATAAATTTGAGGCAGCGGCTGGTACTGATATAAAAATTTAGCCGTTCTAGTTAAAGTAGCATTAGCGCCGTTTGCAGGCGTATATCAAAAATTGTTAAGAGCAGAATAAATTTGCGCACTGCGGTGCAAAAGCATAGTATAGATAAAGCTCAAATTTAGACGAGCGTCAAAGCCAAAACGGCTAAAATAGGCGAAATCCGCCTATTTTTTACCGAAAAAGTCGCCCGCGATCCTAAAAATATCGTCCACGATCGAGCCATCTTTGTTCTGATCCAAAAACTGCGTAAGCATCGACATCATGGAGCCATTATCCGTAGAGCCTTGTAAATTTGAGGCTTTTAGCTGATTGTTTAGCATGCCCGCGATCATCGGCGCGATCATCGGTAGCAGAGTCTTGATGGAGTCTGCACTGATGCCTAGCTGCGAGCCCACGTCGCTAGCTAGAGCCCTGCTGTTTTCTTTCGAGCCCGTTAGTACGCCTAGTAGCTCGTTGCCTTCGGCGACGTTGATATTTTGCGGGGTGTTGGCCATCTCGCCAAGGTTTGAGCGGCGGATCATATCTAGGAAATTTGACGAATCGGCGTCAGATTTAAAATTCTCGTTCGCTCTTTGCATGAAAATCGGCGCGACCTTAGAAATCACGGCCTCTACGTCGTTTGTGCCCAGTCCGCTTTTTTGCGACATCGCATCAAGCATGCCGCCGGAGTTGTCCAAAAGTAGCTTTAATATATCCATTTTTATCCTTTTGATTTTTGCATGAGTTTAAATTTGACCGCCGATTGTTTAGGTTTAACGAGGCGGCGGCCGACAAGCCAAGATGGCTTATTATTTGTAGTTTTTGATCGCCGCGTCTAGGATCTCTTTTGCGGCGTTTGCATCTTTAAATTCTTTAACCTTGACCCATTTGTTAGGCTCTAAAATTTTATAAGTTTCAAAGAAATTTTTGATCTTATTTAGCGTGGCCTCAGGTAGGTCTTTGTAGCTTTTGATCGCGTCAAATCGCGGGTCGATCTTGGTGACCGGTACGGCTAGCAGTTTCTCGTCCATACCTGCTTCATCCTCCATTACGAGCACGCCGATTAGGCGGCACGGGATCACGCTACCTGCTTGCAGAGGGTATTCGTTTAGCACCAAGATGTCGGCAGGATCGCCGTCTGCTGCGAGCGTGTTTGGCACGAAGCCGTAGTTTGCCGGGTAGAACATCGCCGAGTAGAGCACGCGATCGACTACGACCGCGCCACTATCTTTGTCGATTTCGTATTTTATGTTCGAGCCGTACGGGATCTCGATCACGGCGTTGATTTTGTCTGGGTTTGAACCTGCTTTGATTTTTGAAACGTCCATTTTTATCCTTTGTAAAGCTCCTATCACGCGGCGTTTTGTAGCAAAACACTTTGAGATACTTGCCTTGAAATTTGAGTAAGAGATTATATAAAATCTCGGCTAAATTTGGAGTAAAACGGAGTTGAAGTAGGCCAAAATTTGACCGGCATTACGGCGGTAAATTTGATGCTAAAAAGTAAAATTTGTAGATTTTTTTTGGGGGGGGGGGACTAAAATTTGGGGAAAATTTAAGGCGGCGAACCGCCCTAAAATTATTTGATTATTTCGATAGTTTTTACGTCGATAGAGGTTTTCATAAAGTCCTTATCGACCTCGCCGTAGATGCGCACTGGCGTGTTTTCATCGACGGTTACGCCTCTCCAGTCCTTGTGGTCGATCTCAACTTCGATTGCGTCGTCGTTTTTATCGACGAACTGGTAGTGTTCAGGGCGAAACTCGGAGACGATCTTGCCCTCAAGCACAACGCGAGCGTCATCCGGTAGCGCTAGGGCTTGTTTTACCGTGCTTGCGCTCAAAGCGCCTTTACCGACAAAGCCGCCTTGATTTGCTACGTTTTGTGCGCTTGAGCCAGTAAATCCGCCTGCTGCAAACATTGCGCTAGCAAGAGCCGCTAATAAAACTATTTTCTTAAACATTACGTATCCTTTAAAATTTTATGTGATTTTCGTGAAATCATAGTGCGGATTTTAATAATATTTCGTGAATTATTTGTTAATTTGGATTTATGGAAAGCTTAAATTTAGAGCCTGGTTTGAGGCTCTAAATTTAATATTTATAGGCTATTTACGAGAGCTTTAACATCGGCTACGATAGGCTCGATCGCACGCTCACCGTTTACGACGTGAAGCAGACCTTTTTCTTTATAAAATTTGCGTATAGCCTCGATCGGTTCTAGATAAACCTTCATGCGATTGTTGAAGACTTCGTTGTTGTCGTCGGCTCCGCGTGCTCGTCCGAGCACTCTTTCGCGTGCGATGGCTTCGCTAACGTCCACTTCGATCACGCCTTTTAACGCGATCTCGTTTTGCGCGGCTAGCACCTTGTCTAGCTCGGTCATCTGCTCGACGCTGCGCGGGTAACCGTCGATGATGACGTTTGATTTATCTGAGCTTTTGATCGCCGAGACTATCGCGTTTACTACGACATCAAGCGGGACCAGGTTGCCTTTTGAGATGAAACCGTCGATTAGCTTGCCTAGCTCTGAGCCGCTGGCAACCTCTGCGCGTAGCAGATCGCCCGTTGAGAAGTGCGCAAATTTGGCGTCCTCTTGTGCGATTAATGACGCATCGGTGGTTTTGCCGGAGCCTGGAGCGCCGATGATTAAAAATAAATTTTTCATTTTTTCCTTTCTTTGCGGCTTGCTTCTTGCGCGCCTTTAAATGAGCTAGAACTTTTCTCCCTCGATGAACTATATGTTCTATCTTCGGTCGAAAATTTCTTCGCAAC
>CALCKS010000249.1 GCA_937965895.1 uncultured Campylobacter sp. | reverse complement strand
GCATCGCCATCTACGACGCTGCGATCTCGTGCGAGATAAAGGGCTCGAGCGACGCCAAAATGACTGCCGTCGCACCTGCAAATTTAGAGCCGATCTTTAGCAGAGCGCGCATCGTGCAGGTGTTTGCAAACGGCGGCAAGGCGCATGAAATCTGCGAAAAATACCTAAAAACTCAAATTCTAAACGCAACGGGTAAACCTCCCTTCAAACTACCCTCGACTAGCTCGGCGAACGCAAATTTTAGCTTTGAAAGGCTAGCGCGAGAGTGGACAGTAGTCGCCGACGCGCTAAAAGAAGGCTAAATTTATCTATCTAAATTTAGCTAATTCATCTGTCTGTTATCGCAAACGGCAAAATCTAAAATAACAACGCCGCCAAATTTCGCAAACATTTATTTAAGAAGCGAACAAAATTTAAAAAGACTTGTTCGCTTCATTGCCGCAAATAGCGGCATAAACCGCTAGCTAGGCACTACAGAATTTCTACGTGCGGTTTTTGTAAGCGAATAAACAACTAGTAGCATAATAAAGCCGTAGAGTAAGTTTACGGTTTTTCGTGTCGATTGCATTATCTCATCGTATTTTAGAGCGGCTAGAGCCTCGGCATACGGTTTTTGAGGAGCTTCTTTTTTCTGCATATTTTTATTACTCATATTGTGATTCATAAAACTCTCTGCACACCTGATTGATTTTTCTACAAAATCAATCAATAATGCTTTATCATTATCTAATTCATCTAAAATCGTTTTTCTATTTTCGACTATAAAATCTAGTTTATTGTCTTTTTTGGTATTAGTGAGATTTGCATCTAGGAGCATATCGTCCAGGCCGTTTTCATTATATCTTATGGTATATTCTTTAAATTTGCTTTCGATCGCTTGTTCTGACGTAAAAATGCTTATAAATGGTGCTATTAAAAATGGCTTGATAAAAAATATAGCGATAAAACAGCCATAATAGAATAGGCATGCCAAATCATATTTTAATTTAGTGATAGCTTTATAATACAGAAATAAATATAATGTAATAAAAAGTGCAATATAGGCGGTATATTTAGCGCTTATGGCTACCACCAATATAATAATAAGTATAACAAGCCCTACTAGCAGCATATTTATCCAAGCTATATTGTATTTGGCAATTCGATGATATGTGACCCAAAAAATTACACCAAGTGTCACTAATAATATAGAATATACAAAATTGTATGGGAGACTAATAAGGTATTTTGAGATAATTTTTTCGTACATAAAAATCGAAAATCCATAGATCGCGACAGTTAAAGCCATAAAATTTATAATTCGTAGTAAATTCGTATGGTGATCACTCGTATTTCTATACAGTTTTAGCATTATCAAATCTAAAAAAAGCTCAATACGACTTTTGCTTTTGGGCTTGGCTTCTCCTTCATCGATAGATTTTACTTCTTTACTATTTTCACTATTTTTATCCTTTGCGTTTTCAAGAGTAAATTCTAATTCTAGCTCTTTGCAGTACAGTTCTAGGCGGTGAAACAAGCTTGCGTCTAGGGCATTGCCTTTGTTGTTTAAAGCGTGTTTCATGAGTCTAAACCCGTCCCTAAAATCATTTGTTCTTTTTATATTATCGATACTTTTATCATGTTTGATTTGAGTCTCGATAAGCTCTTTAAGCTCTTCGTAAGTAAAATCAGTTTTTGCATTTACAAAATTTAAAGCACCATTAAAAATAATTGATGAAAAATTAACCGGTTTTTTAAAAGTTACGCTATAAAAGCAAGCGACTTTTTTAAAATTAGCCTCGTGAAAATCGGCAAAATCCTCAAAAACTCTATTATTAAAACAAGCATTATCCAGAAAAATCGTATTTTTAAACTTTGCATCTTTTCCAAAAGTAAGATTACTATCTGTTTTGAAGTCTGCTTCTTTTTTAAATTTGATATTTTCAAAGATTGCCGTGCCTTTAAAGTCTGCATTTAAAAACCGTGCTTCATCGTCGAAAGTGGCAGAGTTAAAGTCTGTATCCGCTTCAAAAACGACATTTGTAAAATCTGCTTTATTATTGAATACTACATTTGAAAAGTCGGCTTTATTTTTAAAAGTTGTTTCTGTCAGTATTGCTTCGCTAAATTTAGTTCCGCGAAATTGCGCTTCCCCTTTAATAATTGCTTTATCTAAAATTACTTCATTATTAAAACGAGCTCTTATAAGGATTAGGTTATTCTCAAAACAAGCTTCATCAAAAAATATTCTACAGTCAATTGTTTTTCGATAAAAACTTACTTTTTGTTTAAACTTAGTATTGGTAAAATTTACCTCTTTTCCATTAATCTGTTCAGATTGTAATTTAAATTCGCAATTAAAAATGGTATACGAAAAATTTAAAGAATCAAATTCTCTAATATCCATAGTAAATTTTTGATTAAAATACGTTCCTTCAAAATTTATATCTTGTAATTTATTTCTTGTAGTCAATTCAAAAGATTTATTAAAAATACAATCTATAAAGTCTATGTCTTCTCTAGCATTTTTAGATACGAAATCGCCATTAAATGTGCATGCCTGAAAAAACGCATATCCATCTACGTAAACTTCTTTTGCGAATTTACATCCGCTAAATGCACTACTATTATTGATATTGCGTGAAAATACTTCGTTTTCAAATTCGCAGAAGCTGATGTTGGGAAATTCAGAGCCGGTAACTATAATAGCTTGCTTGATTTTGCTTAAATTTTTTATATCTTTTTGATTTCCTATAAGGCAGTTTTGTAGGATTATATTTGGTTCATCGCTTTGTAGATATTTTTCTAAATTTATATGATTTTTTAGACCTGGATCCGAGCTAAAGAAAAAATAATTAAAAATGAAAAAAGATTGACCGTCATATTCGCATTTTTTAATCCAATACTGTTTTTTGGGCCGCTCTAGTGTATCAAAAAGATATATATTTTCGCTAATAATTCCAAGCTCTTTAAGTCTTTTAAGATCATTTTGCTCAATCTCTTCTTTTGGTGCTTGCAAAATTTTATCTATATCTAAACCCATTTTTAAACCTCACTATCATGCACATGCTAAAAATTTACGTTATGCGAAATACTATCAAAAACCAACTTGTAAATTAATTATCAATAAATAAAAACAAACAACGGATTTTAGCCTCATCTTCACCTTAAATTTAGTTTCAAATTTTAAAATTACCCAAATCAAACAAAGTAGGAAAAACCATGAAAATCCTAAAATTTCTATTTTTACTTCCGCTTCTAGCCATCGGTGCGCAGGCGCTGGAGCCAAAAATCGTAATGAAGCCCGAAGCGAGCCTAAAAAACGGGCTTTACTACGTAAACGGCAAGCTCTACGACGGCACGCTAAAGATGCTTCGATACAGCGCCGAGGACCTATATGACGTAAATGCGATGGGCATGGTTTATCCGAGGCTAAAACCGCTACCGCCTACGCTCATCCGCGAGATAGACGTGCAGGGCGGCATAGCGGTGCGATATAGAGACTATTTTGACGGTAGAGACAAGCCATCAAACGAATACCCCCTAAAAAACGGCGTCCGCGAGGGCACGGCCAAGCACTACCACGCAGACAGCGGCGCTCTGATGGGCGAGAGCGAATACAAAAATGACGTCCGCGACGGGCGCTACCGCCGCTACTACTTTGACGAGGGCGGCACGTTAAAGTAGGAGGGCACCTACAATGCAGATAAGCGAGAGGGCGTATTTACCGACTATTACGTTAGCGGCGAGGTTAGCGCACGCAGTCCCTATGTGGGCGGGCTACGAAACGGCGAGGACGTAGATTACTACAAAAGCGGCAAAATCCGCAGCAAGCGAACGTATAAGGACGACAAACGAGAAGGCGCGGAGACGTGGTACTACGAAAGCGGCGCCGTGGAGGAGACAGGC
>CALCKS010000248.1 GCA_937965895.1 uncultured Campylobacter sp. | reverse complement strand
GCAAAGTTAGCTAAAATATACCTTTTATATCCCTTTTAGTATACTTTGGGTAACATTTAAGCATAAGAAAGCTAAAGAAGGGGGGGGGCTAAAATGGCAGACTACACAAGAGCGACCGCAGAAGCAAAAAAGCTATTGTCGGGTAGCCGGGCAAACTTATCGCGCCCCGTAAATCTCGCTATTATTTTAAACGAGCAAGGGTTATCCGCGCAATATAAAGATGGACTAATAGACGAGGCTTTACTAAACCCGATGGAAAGAACGATCTATATCAGGCGAGACGACAAGCCTATGACTAGAAAGCTGTTTTCTATCGCTCACGAGATAGGGCACTGGATGTTGCATTCTAGGGACAAGGAACGCCCGAGGATAAACTTTTCGGACAATCCCGCAATAGACGAGATAGTAACGGCCGAGGAGCAGGAAGCTAACGCATTCGCCGCAGAGCTGCTTATGCCCTACGACGAGGTTAGAAATTTTATCGTGCACGGCTACAACATCGAGTATTTGATGGCTCATTTTAACGTATCTTACGAGTTTGCTTATTACAGATACAACTTTATCATAAGCATGATCTATTAGGCCGATGCGAAACGACGATGCGTTAAACGACATAAGCCTAGACGCCGAACCGACGAAAGAAAAAGAGCTGCTATCGGCTCAACGAAGAGAGATTTTATTTAATTTTCTAGCAAGGATGTTATTTTCGTATTTGCCCCTTAGCGTTTATTTTATAGTAAATATCCCGTATTTTACTATTCCGCCGCAAGACGATCAGCCTTTTTTAAAGGGGCTGTTTTTAGCCCTAAGCTACGTTTTTATTTCTCAAACCAACGCTATTAATATAAAGCAAGATGCATTAGGCAACCTATTGCTTGGGGTAAAGATATTTTGCGGGATACTTTGTATCGCGTTTTTCGCTACGGACAAATTTACTCTTGATTGGTGGCTGTTTTTGCCGCTTTTTATAACATCTCTTATCACGCTGTATTGCACGAACAAAAATATACAAAGAAAATAAATTAAATTAAACAAGGATTTATAATGGCAGAGGAAAACATCGTAAAAAAAGTATGCGCCGAACTAGGTATCACTCAAAGGGAGCTGGCGGAGAAGAGTTTAAGCACAAAATTTAAATACTTATGGTAATATCTATCCCCACAAAAGATAAAAGGAGCTAAAATGGGAACTGCTGTCAAATATTTTATGATAGGCTTTAGAAATGCCTTTGCTCCAATAAAATTCCAAGCTACCAAAGAGCTAGGACAAATCTCGATAGAGCTCTTTGAAAAAAGAAAGGCTCTGCTTGAAAAAGAAAGAGATAGATTAAGAAGCTCCATTAAAGAAAATGAGAATAAAAATAAGAAAATTATTATAAAAAGCGGCCCTAAGAAAAAAGTGGATAGTGTAAAAATCGGTGACAGTGTATTTATTCACAGCCTTAACCTAAAGGGCACGGTTTCGTCCCTTCCCAATGATAAGGGAATACTGAGCGTCCAAACAGGTATTATAAGCTCTAAAGTAAATCTAAGCGATTTGGAGCTTCTTGAGGAAAATAAGGATAGCTCTACCAAAAGACATACTGCAA
>CALCKS010000247.1 GCA_937965895.1 uncultured Campylobacter sp. | reverse complement strand
GGATTGACCTATTTTAGGCAACTTTACATTTAAGCTACTGCTAAGCCAAATTTAAATAAAATCAAGTCTTTTTAATAAATTTAGTCGAAAGGAATTACTGTGCCAACCATTAATCAATTGGTCAGAAAAGAGCGCAAGAAAGTGACTTTTAAGTCAAAATCTCCAGCGCTAAAAGAGTGTCCTCAAAGAAGAGGAGTTTGCACTAGGGTCTATACTACGACTCCTAAAAAACCAAACTCGGCTTTGAGAAAAGTTGCCAAAGTTAGGCTTACAAGCGGATTTGAAGTGATCAGCTATATCGGCGGTGAAGGCCACAACCTACAAGAACACAGCATCGTGCTAGTGCGCGGCGGTCGTGTTAAAGACTTACCGGGCGTTAAATATCACATCGTACGCGGCGCTCTTGATACTGCAGGCGTTGCGAAAAGAACAGTTTCTCGCTCAAAATACGGCGCTAAACGTCCAAAACCTGGTCAAGCAGCAGCCGCAGCGGGTAAAAAGAAATAAAAATTTAGGTTCGCAGACCATGCCATTAGCGGCATAGGTTTGAGTAAAATTTATAAAATTTGAAGGAATAATCAAATGAGAAGAAGAAAAGCTCCCGTCAGGGAAGTAATGCCGGATCCAATTTACGGCAATAAGGTAATCACTAAATTTATTAACTCTCTTATGTACGACGGCAAAAAAAGCGTCGCTACCGAGATCATGTACGGCGCTATCAAAGCTATCGAGAAAAAAAGCGGCGACGTAAAAGGTATAGACGTATTTAACGATGCTATCGAAAACATTAAGCCTCTTATGGAGGTCAAATCTCGTCGCGTCGGCGGCGCTACCTACCAAGTACCGGTAGAGGTTCGCCCGGCTCGCCAACAAGCTCTTGCTATACGCTGGATCATCGGTTTTGCTAGAAAAAGAAGCGAAAGAACGATGATAGATAAACTAGCTAATGAGCTACTTGATGCTGCAAATTCAAAAGGCGCGTCTTTCAAGAAGAAGGAAGACACCTACAAAATGGCAGAGGCTAACAAAGCGTTTGCTCACTACCGCTGGTAAGAGGAGGCTGATATGGCAGATAGAAAAACCCCTTTACATATGGTTAGAAACATCGGTATCGCTGCTCACATCGATGCCGGTAAAACTACGACCAGCGAAAGAATTTTGTTCTTTACTGGTATGAGCCACAAGATCGGCGAGGTTCATGACGGCGCTGCTACGATGGACTGGATGGAACAAGAAAAAGAGCGCGGCATTACGATCACGTCTGCGGCGACCACTTGCTTTTGGAAAGATCACCAGATAAATTTGATCGACACTCCGGGCCACGTTGACTTTACTATCGAAGTTGAGCGTTCTATGCGCGTTCTTGACGGTGCCGTTTCGGTATTTTGCTCAGTCGGCGGCGTACAGCCTCAGTCTGAGACCGTTTGGAGACAAGCAAATAAATATCACGTTCCAAGAATCGTTTTCGTAAATAAAATGGACAGAATCGGAGCAAACTTCTTTAACGTCGAGTCACAAATCAGAAATCGCCTAAAAGCAAATCCGGTGCCTATTCAAATTCCTATCGGCGCAGAGGATAACTTTAGAGGCGTAGTCGATTTGGTTAAAATGAAAGCTTATGTCTGGGAAGACGACAAGAAACCGACCGATTATAAAGAGATAGAAATCCCTGCAGAGGTAAAAGATAAAGCCGAGGAGTATCGCGCGAAACTAATCGAAGCGGTTTCTGAAACCGACGATAGCTTGATGGAGAAATTTTTCTCTGGCGAGGAGCTAAGCGAAGAGGAGATCAAAAAAGGGATCAAAGCAGGCTGCTTAAGAATGACGATAACTCCGATGCTTTGCGGAACGGCATTTAAAAATAAAGGCATCCAGCCGCTACTTGATGCGGTAGTAGCGTATTTGCCTGCACCGGATGAGATCGAGGCGATTAAGGGCGTTTATGAAGACGGTAGCGAAGTAACGGTAGAAAGCACCGATAACGGCGAATTTGCAGCTCTTGCGTTTAAGATTATGACCGACCCGTTCGTCGGACAGCTTACCTTTATCCGCGTTTACCGCGGTAGTCTTGAGAGCGGTAGCTATGCTTACAACACCGTTCAGGATAACAAAGAAAGAATCGGTCGCTTGCTAAAAATGCACTCAAACAAACGCGAGGAAATTTCGGTTCTTCACGCGGGAGAGATCGGTGCGGTCGTAGGTCTAAAAAATACCCTAACCGGCGATACGCTTGCGAGCGAAAAAGACAAGGTCATCCTTGAAAAGATGGACTTCCCTGAGCCGGTTATCAGCGTTGCTGTTGAGCCAAAAACTAAAGCCGACCAAGAAAAAATGGCTATTGCGCTTCAAAAACTAGCTCAAGAAGACCCAAGCTTTAGAGTGGGCACCGACGAAGAGAGCGGTCAAACCATCATCAGCGGTATGGGCGAGCTTCATCTTGAGATCATCGTAGATAGAATGCTACGCGAATTTAAAGTCGATGCCGAAGTAGGTCAGCCGCAAGTCGCATACCGCGAGACCATCCGCAAAACAGTCGAGCAAGAGTATAAATACGCTAAACAATCAGGCGGTCGCGGTCAGTACGGACACGTATTCTTGCGCCTTGAGCCGCTACCTGCGGCTAGCGGATTTGAGTTCGTTAACGATATTAAAGGCGGCGTAGTTCCTAAAGAGTATATCCCAGCGGTTGAAAAAGGCTGCAAAGAGGCGCTACAAAGCGGCGTGCTTGCCGGCTATCCGGTCGAGGACGTTAAGGTTACCCTATTTGACGGTAGCTACCACGAAGTCGACTCGTCTGAAATGGCGTTTAAACTAGCTGCTTCTATGGGCTTCAAAGAGGGCGCTAGAAAAGCAGGCGCGGTTATCCTTGAGCCTATGATGAAGGTCGAGGTTGAGACGCCTGAGGATTATATGGGCGACGTTATCGGCGACTTAAATAAACGCCGCGGTCAAGTAAACTCTATGGACGAGCGCAACGGAAGCAAGATCATCACGGCTTTCTGCCCGCTAGCTCAGATGTTTGGTTACTCTACGGACCTTCGCTCTATGACGCAAGGTCGCGCGACTTATTCTATGGAATTTGACCACTATGAGGAAGTTCCAAAGAACGTCAGTGAAGAGATCATCAAGAAAAGAAACGGCTAAGCCGAATTTGGCGGGGATGTAAATCCTCGCCTTTAAATTTAATCCCCGTTTTGCCATTTGCGGTTAAAATGGCATTTTTTTACAAATTTCATATTTTTGTCCTCATAGCTCAGCTGGATAGAGCGCAGAATTCCTAATTCTGAGGCCGTGAGTTCGAATCTCGCTGGGGACATTCTTTTGGAATATATGAATTTAATCTCACTTTTTTGTTGAGTATTTGTTGCCTCTTAAACATAATATATATTTTTAGTTTTTTTCATGCCTATCGTATCTATTCTCTAGCTTGCAAAAATAAAAAGCTATCTAAATTTTCTGAAACAAGTATTTGTGGTATGTTATCGTAGCTATACGGGTACAATTTTTTTAACGCAATCAAATATATAATAGTAAGAAAATGCAGATAAATTATATAATATAAGCTAAATATCTTATGAATATAATCCATAAATTATAATTATTCAGCAATCATCAGTTAATCAAATAAAAAATCATTTCCCCCCTTTTTTTAGAAAATTATGGTATAATTGGCGATAGTATTCTGTAAAATAGAACACTAAACATCAAGTAACTTTAAAGGAGTCCTTAATGGCAGTAACACAAGCAGAGGTTGCGCAGCTTTATGTGGCGTTATTTAACAGAGCCCCCGAAGGCGCTGGATTCAAGGCATGGATTAATTTCGGCCACAACAAAACACAGGCCGAGATAGCCCAATTAATGTTAGAATCTCCGGCAGCTATAGAGTACTATGGCGGCAGAATAGACCAAGACAAAGACTATATAGAGCTTATCTATAAAAACATTCTTGGTAAAGATTACACAAAAGATCCTGATGGTATTAACGCATGGGTTAAGCACCTTCAGCTAGGTCATTCAAGAGGCGAAACTCTTGTAAAATTATTTGAGGTAGCTCAGTCTGCAGAAGCAAAAGCGGCAGATCCGGTTGCAGCTAAAATTTTCGAAAACAAGACGGCTATTTCAGCTTATATGGCTGAAAAAATCGCTAACATAGAAACAAGTGTTTCTGGAAGTTATGATTATAAACCGTTTCAGGAAATTATAAAAACTACAACTGATACCAACTTTGAAGAGCAAAAAGCAAAAATAGACGCTCTTGCTGCTTCTACGGTACATACTCTCACCACTGAACCAAATGATCTTACCGGTGGAGTTGGACAAGATATTTTTAACGCGGTTGCAGATTCGTTTGTTGCTACAAACACTCTCAAACCTACTGATAAAATCGATGGCGGAACAGGTGAAAATACTTTAAATGTTACCGTAAAAGATAATTTTAATGGTATGACTACCGGTTTTATCAAAAACATCGATAATTTAAATTTGACAAGCACTGCTACAACTAAAAAAACCTTTAATGCACGAGATATTGAGGGTCTTAAGAAGGTAAGCTTAGATAGTGAAAATGGTATAAATTTCATAAATCCTCACAATTTAGTCGATTTAACCATTGAAAATCTAAAAAGCAGTACGGAGTCGTTTAAATTAAATTATAACACCGGAACTATCGCTGGCACAAATGATACGCAAAATTTGACATTAGATAATGTAAATTTGCATAAAAAAGCTATAGATAACGTGGTTGGCGTAGATGGCACGGGCATAGATATCCCAAATATCGAAAATTTAAACATAACCACAAAAGGCGAGAAAAGCACCGTATTTATAAAATCAGGTGATAACACAAACCACTATAAAACAATATCCGTCAAAGGTACTACCGATGTTAAGCTTATGGTGGAAAGCGATCGCTTAGAAAAGGTCGATGCTTCTGCATTTACTCACAATCTAGAGTATGAGTTTAACCCTAGTCAACACACCCCTATCGGTGCCACAAATGTTATAAAAGGCGGTAGCGGTAATGACACTATAAAACTTGACTTTAAAGACGTAGATGCTACAAATAAAACAAATTTCGATATAGACGGCGGTGCTGGTAAAGATACGCTAAATATCGAAAGATTAAAAGCAAAAGAGAACAAATTTACCGTAAACAACATAGAAAAGGTAAATATACAAAAAGTAGACACCGGTACGGCAAATGATACTGCAAGTATAGATTTTGCTGGCTCAGACGTAACAGCTCTTAACACCACAAAAACAAAGAGCAACCTAGTAGTTACAAACTCTACTATAAAAAGCGTTACGGTAGACAAGCCTGATCCGGAAAATACCGATGTAGCTTCCGGCCCTTACGGTAGAGTCGAGTTTAAAAACGGTTATTTACAAGAGATCAATATAACAAACACAATCGATCCTCAAGACGTTAACGGCAATGCTATCATAAATGCTGTTACTCCTGGACTACGCAGTCAGGTTACAGCTTATGTAGCTGCTGACGAGAGCGAAAGAGTAACCGTAAACGTAGATAAAAACGTATATGCTCAAAAGATCGGCGGAGCCGGCGCTACCGCTGCTTGGGTAGACTCAAACAAAATGCATGCAAACGAAGGTATAGGCATCATAGCTCCAAAAGCTAAAGATATAACCGTAAATTTCAACTCTATCGGCACATATGGCAATAGCGTACCTAATATTACGGGCATGAGCCTTACAAACATAGCGGTTCATGATCTATCTTCTACTATTCCGTTGCCTCCAAAAACCCTTGAGAAGTTGACCGTAAATTCAAAGTCAAGCATTCTAAGTAACCTGGATGCTACTTTCTTTGAGAAGCTAAAGGCTTTCAACATTAATACCGATGACAACTTTGACGCTTACGGTACTAGAGAGTTTAATGACATCGAGCAGATCAACGCTAGAGGTCTTGCTTCAAATAATATCAAGACCGGTAATGTTTATTTTGTAGATAACGTGATCGGTAAAGGTAGTGGCGCGGGTGCAGGCACAGCTGACGCTACTCAGTCTATAGCTATTACTGCTGAGCACCTAAATTCATTCAAGGCAAGCAAGGGTATATTTACAAAAGGTTCTATTTCTGTAAACTTGAATGATATCGGCGGTAACGTTGAGATGGTAAACGCCATAAACAACATAACCACTGCCGCAAACAACCCGACTACCGGTTCTACAATGAAGGGCTATTTTGATTCTACCCCTACGACTTGGAACTTCCCGTACGCAACAGCCGATAACTCTATCGTTACTGAGGGTACGTTTAGCGTAAACGGTAATAATATCACCAATCTTTTGATAGGCAATATAGCTGCAAGAGATATAGAGATCAATCCTGGTAATGCAAGAGGTAACGTTAGCATCGCAAGCGGCGGTGGACAGTATACTAGCTCATCTTCGTATACGAATTCGGTGGGTAAAGTCGGTAACGACAAAACCATAAACAATACGATAGATATGTCTCAAATGGCAGGCTCATATAACATAGGCGAGCTGTTTGGACAAAATGTTAATTTCAAAGGAGCTGTATTTACTAGGCCTACGTATTATAGCCCTGAAATAGACACCGGACTAGCTAGCGATAGATGGAATACCGGTCAAGGCTCGACTCCAAATGCGATTAAAGTAAATTTCGGCGGAGCTAGAACCGGAACAAATCCTGGAGATAAGCAAGATGTCGTAAACCTTAACGTAAGCGGCGTCCAGACCGGTGAGAAAACCGACGTATATGTCAAATTTGATGACGGTACGGCTTCTCCTAACGACCTTAAAAAATTTGTCGCTAAGGGCGAAAACATAAACCTTATAGTAAATCCTAAATTTAACGCTGCGACTACTTCAAAACTAGAAACGATAGATCTAAGCGAAGTAAAAGAAGGATCTACTTCATGGGTAAATCTATCTACCGTTCCTTATAGTACAGATACGACGAGCCATAGCGGATCTACTAATTCAGGATATAGCAGCTGGCACAATAGAGAGGCAAATCAAGGTTTCGGCAATGCAGGCAACTCAAATCTAAAAAATCCTCTTTCTGATAACTATGGTACTGCGCATGCGAATGACTTTAAGGCTACTTCAACGTTACCTGATTTTGGTCCTAGAACCGGCGTTACCGGTAACGATGCGCCTACTTTCAACGGTACCAAGTGGAGTCATAAAAATGTCGACGGAACAACTACAAACTTAACAAGACCGTCTACTGAACTAGTAAGAGAAAAGAGTGACCTAGGTGCAAATGCTCACGAGAAACTTAAAGAGATCAAGGGAACTCAAGGTAACGACGTAGTATTGCTAGCTAACGATATGGCTGCAAATAACGGCACTGGTAAGCTAAACGTAGATCTAGGCGACGGAGACGATATCATCCACGTGGGTACTTTGGCCACAAATACCGAGATCATCATCGACGGCGGTAAAGGACGCGATCTATTTGACGTAAGTAGAGCAAAAACCGATGCTAGCGTAAGTAAAATCGTAACCATCAAAAATATCGAGGCTGGCGATAGAATCAAACTTGCCGACTGGTTTGCACACGGCTATGATCCTAAAGACCCTACCGGCGATAGCAAAGATGCGGTTTATGCAAATTCACAGTTCCATAGTAGAGGTGCCACTGATATCAAGGTAGCGTTCTATAACTATAACCACCCTGGAACTACAGGGGACAATAACCCGGCTACAAACGGTAGATATTTCCATACCGAGGTTGCTAGTAACAAACTAGCTACAGATGTGCATAATGTAACTCCTGCGTACAATAAACCTGTAGATATCACCGGTAGTACCGTAAACGGACAACGCGATACGTCTACAACCCCTCCAAGCAGTAAAGTAACCGGTTATGATTACTCCACAAACACTAAGCCTACTATACTCCCTGGCGTAGAAAAAGGCGTAGTAGCTCAATCCGGCACAGACGGTCACGCCGGCGGTGACAGATATGAGTATACTGCTAAATACGGCGACCTCGCATGGCAGACAGGTGCCGCTACAAATGACAAAACTATCGTAGCGAGCGGTAGCCAAAATATCTCCGTGGGCGGAAAAAATGCGGACGGTCAGTATGCTACTGAAACATTCCTAAACGGCGCTACAAAACCGTTTGTAGAGACTGGTTCCGCTCCTATTACGGCTGACTTGTCTACTACTAAGAGCACTGGTGTAACGGTATCTACTTCTGGATGGACACAAGGAACAACCCCTACAACTCCTCACCCTACTCCGGGCGTTACATGGGTAACTTGGATCGCAACAAAAGTTGACGGTAGCACCATAGAGTATTATGCTCCATCAAATGTTCATTCGGCAGCTCCTACACAAGGTACCGGCAACTGGCGTTTAAACACTGACGGTAAATTCTATGAGACTGGCACAGCACAAAACCAACATACTATCGTGAACGGCGTGCTATATTCTAACGAATACAACGATGTCCACGGTGCTGCAGGCGCAGTCGGTATTAAGGCCGGTACTCCTATCGCAAATCCTCACGGCAGTGGCGCGATAATACAAAACTCAGGCATAGCTGGACAAATAGGACCTGCCGCAACGGCGCCTACTGCTACAAACCTAAGAAAAGCCGTCGTCATAGAGACGTCTAATACAAGCGATAAGTATATAAGCAATATCAGCAGTAGCGATAAGTCTCTATACGATGCGCACAATATCGTAAAACTAACCGTAAACTCTAAACTTACCGATTTGAGTACGGTTGCCGGCCTAGATACTCTAGTCCAAGCTGTAAATCACGCCATAGCTCACAATAGACTATGGAATGATACTACTCAAGTTAGAGACGATGGTCTTAGATTTAGCGCAACTTACTATAGCGATGCAAACGGCGCTACTACGTGGGGTCAAACTGTAAGCGGCTATGTAAGACACATCAACTGGGGTGGCGGCGATAATGGATACTACGACGCTCACAACGATAGACTATATGCGTTCTCTTGGAAGGGCGATACATACCTAGTTTATGATAAAAAAGCTGTAGCTGCAGGTACTACCAATTCGATAGGTACTGAAGACACTATCGTAAGACTTGCCGGTGTAAACCTAGAAAACCTAAAATACACCGTTGATCCTGAAAAAGGTACTATCACTATCGATAGTCTCGATCAGGCTTAATCTTCTCTCAGGCGGCTTATGCCGCCTGATTTTTTATCCGACTTTACCTTCGTATTATTTTAGTAGATTTTTATTTTATAATCCTTAGTTTGTTAAAACCCACCCCCACCAAATTTGATTTTATTTTCATTCCATCCTTAGCCCGACATAGTCACGCTCTCAAGCCAAATATATCCTTTAATATTACAAATAAATTCCAAATTATACCTTCATTTAAGCTTATTCTTTAAAGTTAAGTCCTATAATAACA
>CALCKS010000246.1 GCA_937965895.1 uncultured Campylobacter sp. | reverse complement strand
GTACTAAATATTCAAAGGCCTCCTTTTTCTCCTGAGTACTTTTGGTAACGGCTCCTGATAGGTACTTAAAAAACGAATTGTTTTCGACTATATCGTACATATGAGAGTATAGCTCCTTGCATACTAGCTGCAATAAGACCGAGTTGATTAGCTTTGTAGAGTCGGTTAGGCGTATGGTGGAGAGTATGGCTTCTAGATCGGCTACGCTTAGAGTGGCGGAATTTGACTCTATCGTGTTTGGCGCAATTTCGTTTCTAAGTTGACCCAGTAGTTTTTGCGTTAGATCATTTAATGTTTGCGAAGATATCATGTTTTGCGTAAAAGGTTTTGGAGCATATGCGGGATTTGGCTCGGTCGCCTTTGCGGGATAGTCGTTTTTGATGTAAAATTCGTCGTCTTCTTTCGGAAATATATTGATATCGGGTTGCTCTTTAAAATCAACATTTAAAAGCTTGCCTCTAGGCTCAAGGCGCACATCGTCAAGCTTGTCGAAACTAGGCGTATTTTCTATTAGTTTTTGCATTTTAGCAGCATATTCTTCTAGTTTTGAGGGATTTATAAACATGAGTTTTAAGCTCCCTACCCTAAACACGTCCCCCTCATTAACAACCGTTTCGTAGTCGCTTGCGATCTTTGAAAAAGAATCGGCGTAAAATATATCGCAGTTTTCATATGAAGATATCGTAAAAAATCCCTCCTCATAACCTATGCGCGCATGCCTGGCGAGTATGGCTCCATCTGAATCTTGACATCTAAAGGTTACGCCGCTATCGCTTCCTATATCGCCGCCGTTTTCATCAAAGATATAAAATTTAGACGAGTAGTTTGCGGCATTTTCTAAATTCTGTATAGTAACGGCTATTTGCTCCATAATCTTCCTTAATTTAAAATATTTTTAGGCAACTTAAATGAAGATATATTTCTTAAAAGTTCCATCAGTTCGGCATTATTAGGCGTTACGTCAAATCCGAAGTAGTATTTTTCTTGCGGATTAAGATAAAGAGAATATTTACCCTGCTCAGAGTTATAGCTTGAATTTCGCAAAAGCCTATGCCAAGCCCACTCTCCGCTAAATGTTTTTTGCTCGATTTTATTACCGTTTTGAAATTTGGCCGCGAATTTGATCTGCGCGGAGGTATCAAAATCTTTAGGCGTTATGTGAAGACTTGAAGGCAGCGTATGATCGTAGGTTATGCTTTTATCGTTTACCGACGAAACGTTAATGTTGCTAAAATCCGCCGATAAATCAATTGCTTTAATATAGAAGTTGATTTTAATCTCGTCGTTTAGATCAAGCATGGTGTTTGCGATATTATCTATCACGGATATGTTTTCCAAGAAACTCTTGCTAAATTTAAAATCTTTCGCATACGCCGATTTTACTCTGTAGCCGTTTGTCCCTTTGGTTAAAATTTTCTTTAAAAATCTATCGTAAAACTGATTCCAAGCCCCGTTTTTACCGAAAAAAGCTTTAAACGATTGTATGCTAACGGACTGTGCCGCTGTCTCGTCAAATGGGTAAAACGGCATTATTTCGTTTGCGTAAAGGCTGTAAATTTCATCCTGCCATGCCGTATTTAATAAAGTAGTGGCTCCCGACTCTACCTGCTTCCAAGACAGCTTAGATACTTGCTGATAGTAGTTCATAAGCTCTTTAGGGAGCATTTTTGAGTCGTTATTTAAAACTATAAACGGGTCGTTTTCATTTTTGACGCCGCCCATTACATAAGTTATTTTGTCATTTTCGCTTTGTAACATCTCATAGTTAAAGTCGAGGATTTTTTTATGGATTTTAGATACATCGTCGCTTATGGTACTTAGTATGCCGTTTTCTTTCGAGCTATCGTTTAGCGTATGGTACGGGCTAAAATCAGAGCTAAAATTTGAAAATAATTTTCTAATCTCGGTAGAAGGATAGCCAAGACTGTATATGTATTTTAAGAAAGTTTCGTCGGTTAGAATAGTATTTGCATTTAGCGTATCTACAAGCGAATTTACTGGATTTTTAACTTTCGATAATATCTCTAGTTCATCTAAAGTCTCTTTTCTGGAGTTAAATTTTTTAGGCGTTATGCCGCTTATCACGGTCATCCATCTGGAGCGGTATTTTTGTAAATACAGCCCAGCTATGCCTAAGCGCAGAGCCGATTTATCTTCGTTTGCATCAAGTCCGCTTGCTTGTTTGTTTTGAAATAGCCATTTTTCGATATTCGCCGAGTCGTCTATGTAAGAGCTTAGATTTGATAAGAACTGCCTCATGCCCTCTTTCGTATAAATTTTATTAAACGGCTCGAAGGCGTTGCTGTTTTCTATAACGCCGTTAATTCCGGAAATTTCTTTTTTTATATCGTAAAATTCTTTTTCATTTTTATAAGATATAAATTCCAAAAGAGAATATAGCCTTTCCAATCTTTCTACTTTTACAAGTTTGTCGTTGGCTACTTTGATAGAATTTAAATTTTGAGGTATATCTTTTAAATCAGCATTTAATACGCTATCGACGTGTGATAAAAAATCGTCTTGATTTACGTTGTATTTTTCAAATTTAGCCCAATTTGTCTTGATCCAAATTTTAAACAAATTAGCATTTATAAAATCTTTATCAAACAACGATTGGTACATATAAAAGGCTTTTATGAGATTGTCCGGGTTTGTCTCGGTCTCTAACATATTTTCCATCTCGACAAGAATGGTATTTTTAAGAAAATCTATCGTTAGCTCCGTATACAAGTCTTTGGCGGACTTAAAACCTTTGTAGGATATATCCAAAAGCGGATATTCAAATTTAGTATCCCCCGAAAATAGTCTAGGGTATATTTTTAGGGCTTCTTTTAGATTGCGTAATAATTCTATCTTTTGAGTAGGGGTATAATCTTTGTATCTTTGGCCGTCAAGTAGTGTGGATACCGAAAGCATAGCACTCTGCGCCTCTAGCTCTTTTGCCGATTTTAGTCCTAGAAAATGGCTGCACGCAAAGTAAGTGGCGGTACAAATGAAAACTATTAATGCGTAATTTAAAATTTTAGCGCTTAGGCTTGTATTTAAATTCGAATTTACAAGATGACCCTTAAAAACAATATCTTTTAGTAGCGATTTAACAAAATAGCTTTGCTTGCTATAGTTATTAACAGCTCTAGCTAACGGCTTTTTCACACCGTATCTATCGCAGACGGTATTTACAAGATAGTTTATAGGTATGTTTTCTTGAAATGCGCTAACAAAGTAAACGCCTTTGATCGGCGAACTATTTTTCAATGAATTTTCATCTTTTAATTTTAAGGCAAAGTCGCTTACGAGCGCAAACAGATTGTCTAGTTGTTTTAAGAATAAATAAGAGCGTTTTTTGTCCTCGAGGGAGTGGGAAAGCGAGTTTTTACTCATTATGTTGTAAAGTAGCGAACGGCTTAGCTCTTTAAAATCATTATCTAGCTCGTCTTTATTAAAGCTATTTGGCAAGCTGAGTCCAAAAGCTTTATTTGCGACATCGTCTTTAAAAAGCTTAAAGTAATCACCCATACCTTCGACTAAGTCGAGTTTGCTAAATACCACATAAATAGGAAATTTTATTTTCAAGCTATTTTCGCAGTCGTTTACTCTTTTTACCAGGTATCTTATTAGATCATTTGAGTACTCTTTGGGATTTTCCAAAAACTGTTGAGTATCCACTATTAAAATAGCTCCGCCTAACTTAGAGTGAAAAATATTTTTATTTAAGAAATTTAAAAACTCTTTCCATATGTTCTTTTTTAGGAGAAAGTCTTTGTTTTTTTCTACGTCATCCTCTGGAAGCTCGTCTGTTGAAGATGGATTAAATAAAACTTCTTGAGCAAAATGAACGCCTTCGGTATCTATAAGAGCTCCGCTTTTTGATATGTAAAGATTAAAATTAGTCGTGCTTTGATGTATTTTTTTGTATGTATCAAGGCTATCTCCAAGCGGGTATTCTATATTAGAATAATTAATGAAAGCACTTTTGCCGGCTCTTTCATTTCCTATTATCATAACAAGCGGTATTTTTTTAAATTTTATATCGTTTTTCCAAGTATTTTTTGCATCTTTTACGGATATAAAAAAATTTCTTTTAGCTTTATTTACGGATTCGTTTGATATCTTTTTTAACTCTTTTATTTGCTGTCTTTTATCGTCTTTTATAGAAGAGAAAAATTTGATCGTTGCACGCAAGGCGAAAATAACGAATGCAATTAGCCAAAAAATACAAATAGCTATTACCCTAGATGATGTGTTTGCAAAAATATATACATCGCTAAAAGCAATATCTGGGCTATACCGCCAAAACAGAATACTAATCGCAATAAGCGATATAAAAATAGAAACGCCTTTTATTTTAAAAATACTAAGAATTCTAGATATTAACGAGAGAGACAACTTTACCACCGATCCAAGATTTGATTAAATAATTATTTGATTATATCACAACTTCTTAAAATTTAAAACGAATGCTTAATTTGGGTTTATGAAATATCAGGAGTATAGCCTAAAAAACATCAAATAAGAGCCTTTTTTATCTTTTCCTATTATGGAGCCGTAGCCTAATTTGCTATGAGAGTCATCCCCTAGCTTAAGATTCATTTTGGGGGAATATTTTATGTTTATATATAAATCCACGGCAAATTCGTTATTTGTAAGAAAAATCACGCTTTCTTTGAGTTTGTCGTATTTTTGCCCCTTTGGAAAATATTTAATTGCTTCGTCGTAATTTATGCCCTTTATATAAATAGCCATTTTACTTTGATAGTCCAGCGCTTTCTTGCCCAGTATAAAATTTTTACTTAAGCGGTTGTTTAGTTTACCTAGATAGCTTCGTTGCTTTGGCTCTATAACTACCTGATGCGGGATATTTTCCAATATAAAAAGTTTATTTTTAAGATTAAAGTTATATTCTAATACCCTTTGTATTTGTAGTTTCGGCCTCCTTAAACTTAGTAGTAGCGGCGCAAACGGTAGATAAGACCTGGCCACCTCTTTGTCGTCTATGCCTAAAATATTAAATAATATAGTTGAAATTCTATCGCTAAAATCTTTTTTAAAAGATTTGGGATAATTTTGCATGGATACGCTCTCGAAAAATATCCATAGCAAATAATTATTAAAAAAATCAAAAAATAATTTCCAGTTTTCATTATCGCTTCTTGAAAATTTATCTAGCATATAGCTTGGTAGCTGTGAAGAGCTGCCATATAGCCCCATAAAATTTACCATTATTTCTAGAAAATTTTTCTTTTCCTCATTGTTTAGTCTAGCATATTCTATTTCTTTATTGGGATGACCTAGTTTTGAGCTATTTCTTAAAACGATATCGTTTTTGTCGTAGTCGTTTAAGGCTTTTTTGATAAGTCTATAAAAAGAAGTTTGTCCGGTTGATTTCACAGTAGCGCTTTATTGCCGCTATGAAGCGGATAGTCTATCGTTATTTTACTTTGGGTGCATTTTACTTTCAGCTCGCAAAATGAATTTATAGAAGCGAAGCTGGCTAGAAATTTAGATAAAACCAGCCCTGCGATATAAACTTCGCCTATGCTATAAAATTTGCTTTCGTCCATATAAAATATACATAATGTGCCTTTTTTCGTCATGTGTCCGTCTATTCTATAAATAGATTTGGTTTTTATGTTTTGTAGCGAGCTTGCCAAAATTTTAGATATCGGACTATCGCCAAATGAAAAGGCATCTAATACGGCTAAGAATGATTTTTTTTCGAGTATGGTTCGATAACTAAAAGACAATATGGATACGAGTCGCCAAAGTAAATTTCCGTCTATATCTACTTTTTGCATAGATGTGGGGACTGTAATATTTCTCGTATTAATTTCAGGGCGAGTAGGAAATTCGTTTATTTCCGATATCTTAAGCTTTGAGGGTAAATTTCCATTGCAGCATAGCGTTTCTACGGTTATGGTTTGCTCCTTCTGAGAGTTGGAAAAAAACGAGATCTCTTTGAATAAATTTGAGCTGCCGTCCCTCCTGTCGCTTAAAGAGTAAAAGTCATCTACATTTTCGCCGTTAAAGAAATTAAATCGTTCAAAACTTTTGTAGTTTTTTAATACTCGTCTACCAGTATCGCTATTATGAGCAACTACTTTAGTGACTTGAACTATATTGTAAGCGTCAATCTTTGCTCTATCTAAAAAAATCCTATAACCGTTTTTATTGTTGTTATTTAATATAGGCTCCGCGCTCATATCAAATAAATTTATGGCCGGGGTAGAAGATAAGGAAAAATGCTCAACTCTTGGAAAATAGCCGTTTGGAAGACTTCTATCAAACACGAATTCGATCGTAAAATTTCTAGAGCCGGAAGATTTTAGTATGTCCAAATTTTTTATCGATATAAAATTAAATTTATACGGCATAAAAAATAGTTCCTGCAAAAGAGCAAATGCCTCAAAACCGAAATCTTCATAATCAAGAAGTTTGTCGTCAAGCCCTAATACTTCGAGCGATGAAATAGGTATGCTAAAAGTTTCTCCGCTATCGGTACAAAATACGATAATTTTTTTTAAATACGTTTTCATCCACATAACTAGCGTAGAAGACATATATACATCGTTGCCTAGATATAAATTAATGCGGTTTAAATCAATATCCGATAAACTTATTTCATCTTTCGTGATACTTAATTCCAGTTTTAAAACATAATCGCTTTTGTTATTGTCTAGATACGTTTTATTTATCTTTAAAGGATACAAAAATACGTCATATGATGTTTTAAATTTGCATTTTACATCATTAATTGTCCTGGAAACTACGACCGAGCCTTTGGGTATGACTGCGCTATTTTTTTTGCTATCGCTTTTTAAAGAAAATTCTTGAATACATACCGAAGGTACAGGATTGGTATAGTTTGGCGATACGATATTTATTAGGGATTCGGCTATTAGCGGTATATTCTCATCGAGCTCCTGATGAATTTTAGATGTAAGTATAGCTACGTTTTCTATGATTCTTTCGACATCGGGATCTTTGCTGTCCGTATTTAAAAATGGTGCTACTTTTGGAAATTTTTCTATAAAAAGCTCTCTCATTTCACGAAGATAGGCCATTTCTTTATGAAAATATAACACGTTGCTTTCGTTTTGTTTCATCATAAAACCTCACAATATCTATTATTGCGAAAAGTTACTTTTATGGCAAACTCCTTAAAGGCGTCATTTTGCCTAGTATATCTTATATTAAAAGTTAATTGCCACGGCTTTAATGAATCATCGTAGTTTATGGCAACTATATTAATTCTATTTTCATATTTTTGAATGAGGTTGTATATTTCTTTTCCCATTAGCTGGCAGAGTTCTTGCGAATCAATATTTAAAAAAGACATATCCGGCAGGCTTGAGCCTTGTATGGTTATGCAGTCGTCAAATTTGGAATTTAATAGTATGCTTATATTTTCTTTTATATCGTTTAAAATATCTTGGCGATAGGGATTGTCTGCGTTTTCTTCATTTAATGTATGTAAAACCCTATCGCTTAATGACATAGTCCGCCCAAATTTATTCTTTATCTAGTTTTCCGACCAACGATAGCTCAAAATTAGCGCCCATAAATTTAAAGTGCGGTCTAGCTAGTAGCTCTATTTTGTACCAGCCAGGCTCGCCAGGAATATCGTTTACGTTTATTTTAGCGCTTCTAAACGGTCTTCTACTCCTTACGTCTGCAGGCGGATTTTCTTGATCGGAAATGTACTGTCTTAGCCACTCGTTTAAACCGCGCTCCACATCTGCTCTTTCCTTCCACGTACCTATTTCCTCGCGCTGTAAAACTTTGAGATAATGGGCTAGGCGAGATATTAAAAATATATAAGGTAGCTGCGTGCCTAACCTAAAATTTGTTTCAGCTTGTTTTCCTTCCGGAGTATTTGGGAAAATTTTAGGTTTTAGAGCCGAATTTGCAGAAAAAAATGCGGCATTATTGCTGTCTCTACGTAAAGTAAGAGTAATAAATCCGTTTTCGGAAAGCTCGTACTCCCTTCTATCTGTTATCAAGACTTCAGTTGGTATTTTTGCTTGCACGCTACCGTAGTTTTCATAAAGATAGGTAGGCAGATCCTTGACCGCTCCGCCGCCTTTTGGACCTATTATATTTCCGCACCATCTAAAATCGGCGAAACTCTCCGTAAGTCTTGTGGCAAACGTATATGCCGAATTGCCCCAAAGTAAGTGCTCGTGAGAGCCTTCTACGTTTTCTCTATAGTTAAAACTTTTTATAGGATTATCCTCCGGTAAATAAGGCGAACGAGTTAAAAACCTGGTTGCTAGTAAGCCCACGTATTTTGCATCCTCGTTTTCCCTAAAGGTTCTCCATCTGGTGTATTGAGGGCCTTCAAGCATACTTTTCATGTCTTTTATATTTTCTAGCTCGGCATAGTTTTCTAGCCCAAAGAATTTTGAGGATAAAGATGTTAGAAACGGAGAGTGGCTCATTGCGGCGATAGAGGACATCTTGTTTAAAAACGTCATATCGGTATTGGTTTTGTCAAGCTCGTAATCGCCTATAATCGCCCCTATCGGCTCTCCGCCGAACTGGCCGTATTCATGGGAGTAAACCTGCTTATACATTACGCTTTGCGTGATATCCAAATTTGAATCAAAATCCTCAAGAGCTTCTTCTTTGGTTATGTCGGAGAGGACGATTTTGATATTTTCGTTAAAATTTGTTCTCTCTACTAAAAAGCGGATACCTCTCCATGTCGACTCGAGTTTTTGGAAATCTTTATTGTGAAGCACTTCGTCCATTTGCTTTGACAAAAGGTCGTCTATGTGGGCTATCATTTCATCGAGAGCAAGTTTATTTATCTTCTCTTCCGGGTTCTTGGATGTTACTATATTTGAGATAAATTCCGCCACTCCTTTTTTTACTATACTGTAGCTTTCGTCGTCTTTGGAGTACTTGCTTTTTTCCATAATACTTTCGATAATAGGCGTTTTAACTTTTACTTCTTGCATTTTACTTCCTCATTTTACGTCTTGAGAGTCTTTTATTTCCAAAAGAAGCTCTTGTTTTGTTTTCTTGTCTTTTAATGCATCCAAAACCGCTTTTCTGAAATCAGGAATATTTCCCATCGGACCTTTTAGCGACACCAGCGCTTTTCTTAGTTCCAAAAGTTGATTTATTTCAGGAATTTGTTTTGCTATGTTATCCGGAGAGAAGTCTTTCATATTTGATATTTTAAGCTCTACGTTGATCTCATCTGAGCCCAAGCCCAACTTATTCTCTACGGTAAAATTTGTTTTTATATCCATTTTTTGCATTACTTGGTCGAAATTGATTTTATTTATGGACACTACCTCTCGCTCTTCAAGCGGAGTGTCGTTATAGCCGGTCAGGTTTGCCATAACCATAAGTTTAAGCGGTAGCTCTACATCGGCCTCTTGGTTATTCGTTTTGGTTTTATACGTTATATTTATACGTTCTTTAGGTGCAACGGAGTTTTCGGCCATATTGTGTCCTTAGTTTGAATTTAAAATTAATTCCTAGATTATATTTAAAAAAATATTAAATACTATTTAAGTATTTTATCGGTTTACAGTTTTAAAATGATTTCGCTTCTTCATATATATCGGAAAGATACTCTTTTAGTTCGGTATTTTCTATAAAATTTACTATTTGAGCGTATATGGTTTTTGCGTTGCTTTTCATGCCTTTGTCGGAAAAGGCACTCGCCATTAAAAGCATAGAGTTTAAATTTTCTCTCGAGTTGTTGGTTGTATTTTTGGCATTTATGTCTATTAAAATTTCATTTATATCTAAATCATTGATATTTTTGTCGGAAGTATTTTTTGGTTTAGTATTCTTTTGGCTCATAAAAAAATCAAAAGTTTCTTTAGGACACATGTCTTCCGAATTTTGAAATTTTAATTTTCGTATATCTATATGGTTGTTTAAAAATACGGCAGTTTGTTCTGATATATAATTTTCTATGAAAAATAGATTGTTTTTTCTTAAAAATTTACAAAATATCATTAAACCGTCTATCCAAAAAGGATTTAAGACCAAATTTCGTATAAAAAGTATTAAATTTTCTAAATTCAGCGATTCAATATTTTTAATGTTTATAATCAAATTTTGATCAGGATATCTAACTGGCGAGATAAAATCGCTGTTTGTAGGCAAAGCCTTAATTCTGCCCCATAGCGCTTGCATAAAAATAGCATATGCATTGATGTTTTGTAAGTCGTCCTTAAGAAGCTCAAGCGATAGATTTACAAAAAAGTCTCTATATTCCCTATCATTGATGGCTTTAATATCCGTATGAGTTGCAAAATTCAAAGAAATCGTAGCGTGCGTATTACTTTGAGGCTGGTTGGCGATTTGCGTATGCGACGGTTGTGCATTTTCAGATTCGGATTGCTTTGACGCGTAAGCCGAGATATCGATATTTACAAATTTATAATCTATAATTTTTTCTAGTTCGTTTAGCAAAAAGACTATGGAGTCTACAAAATTTTGAGGACAATTCAAATTTTGTTTATTCAATTCTTCTATAAAACCGTCCAATGAATTAATAAAAATTTTTCTTTTTATAGCTAGTAGTTTTTCCGTTTGGCCAAGCCTTTGCGGATCATCTTTGAATACTTCTAAAAAAAATTCTAAAACGTCTTTCAGAATTTCATAGTTTTTGGGGGAATTTATATTCGTAGCCGCTATGCACAAAAAGCTAAAAAATTTCGTATCGAGAGAGAATGATTGTAAAATTTGATAAGAACAATCAAAAACCCTATCCCATTTTATGCTTTCGTGAGCTAGTGTTTTGTATTTAGACATCTCGTCTTGTAGCTCATCCAAAAAAATATCATTGGAAAAATTGTTATTCAACTCATAATATAACTGCATTTAAAACCCCTATATATTTAAAATCTGCTAGCTATTATTAGTTAAAATCATAAAATTATTTACCTTAATAGTATTTTAAATTTACTTTGATATACTTGTACAGATATACTATTCAAGGTTATTAGTTATGTTTAAAAAAGCGCTTTTAGCAACTATTTTTATGATATTTATGGTAGGTTGTGGTCAGATACAAGTTGGCATAAACAATATGCCTAACTCAAACTTAAATAATCGCGGCGATAATGTTCCAATAACTGTTATAGTTTATCAGTTAAGCGATATTAAGAAGTTTGAAGAGGCTACCGAGATGGATCTTATTGCAAAAGAAAACGAAGTACTAGGAAGAGATAAGATTGACTCCATTAAACTTCAAATTCAACCAAATGCCAATGCGTCTATCGTGAAAATAGACAAAGAAAACGTTCCTTATGTAGGTGTATTGGTGCTTTATGCTGATCAAGGAAAAACTAAAATAAAGGAGTTCAAAAAGACTTCAGACATAAAAGAGGATTATTTAATATTTAGCATATCGGACAAGGATATAAAAGCTCTAGGAGCAAAATCCTTAGTAGTAAAAGAATAAACGAAAGCTTGTGCAGATATGGCTGAAAATTTAAAAGTCGTTTGGTATAATGGAATGAGTGTCGATAAGATTCACTTTGAGCAGCAAGAAAGGTATCTTGAGAGAAATATAAATTTAAAAACTATATCTTCTTTTTCCAACCTTTACGGTGTTTTGGATATTCAAATTTCAAGCGAGCTACTAGAGCAAGGGAAAATAGGACTAAGAAGAATTTCTGCTATCGTTCAAGACGGATCTGTATTTAACGCCCCAGATGAAGATGAGCTCCCCGAGCCTCTAGAGGTAGAGTTTGATTCATTGTCCTCGTCCATAATAGTTTTGAAAATACCTATGAGTAATTTAGTAGTCGACGTTAGTCTCCAAAATAGCATAACAAGCTCTAAATTTAAAGCAACCAGAGCCATTATTAGCTCCAAAGTTCATGATGATGCTAGTGTCGATGTGCTAAATGATTTGAGCGATGAAGAAGAGTATCTACTTGGATCGGCCTTTGATCAGGATAAAGAAAGCATCGTTCTTGCTAGTCTTAAAACCAGTTTGGGCGTTTTGGGCAGCAAGACCCCGTATGAGCTAGAGATTCCGATTTGTAAAATACAAAAAATCAGCTCAAGTAGACAAATAAAGTTAGACGATAAATTTATTCCGACCTGCCTTGATATAAGCAAGCATCCGTTTATAAGGCAATTTATCGATGAGATGATATATTCGACAAGACAACATAAGCAGACTTTTTTAGGCATATTTAAGGGCATAGATCAATCAAAAAACACTCTTGATTTTACTACTTATTTGACCCTAAATATGCTAAAAAAATGGAGTCTTAACTTTGCATCTATAGCAAATAGACAAAAAATTCATCCTGAATTTTTATATGAGAAGCTAGTTGATTTTCAGGCTGATTTGACCGCCTTGAGCAACGACGATAGTTTTAGCGATTTTATAGCTTACAAACATGACGATCTAAGCACTACTTTTTCTCTACTTATTAACAACATAAGGCTGTTATTTTCCAAAGTCATCTCCCCAAAATATGTCATGGCGCGCATCGCATCAAATGCTCACGGCTTTTTTGATTGCATGTTTGATAACGCTGGTATTATTGAAAAAGGCGAACTATTTTTGGCTGTTAGCTCTAATGTTAATAGCGATTATTTACTTAAGAATTTTAAAGAACAGTGCAAGATTCATACTCAATCTAGCATTAAAAATATAGTGGCATCCCAGCTTAACGGTCTTAATATCGAGCAGGTTTCAATTATTCCAACTACTCTTCCAAGATTAAACGGGTATGTTTATTATAGACTAGACAAGAATGACAAGCTATTCAAGTCTTTTATAGGCGAGAATATTATCAGCGTATATGTCACAAATAATATAACTAACCCGGATATAAAAATGTGGGCTATACTATAAAATTTTAAAGGCCTATAGGTGCAAAGTAAAGATAATTCATTTTCTATATTGTTTGAAAGTCGACTCCAAGGGCTGGGGACAAATCAGGCCCTAGATCATGTCTTGCCGCTTTTGCTTCTAGCTAATAGAATGTCAAAGATACAAAATATTTCACAAGAGCAAATGGTTGGTTTAAAAGAGAAATTAACCAATGATATACTTAGCATAAGCTCAAAACTGGCTAGTCTTAGAATTTATGATGAAGACGATATTACTAGGCTCAGATACTGCGTCTGTGTCTTTATAGATGAGAGTCTTATGAAAAATGAACTTTTTATGAATAGTTTTTGGGCAAATAATACTCTTACTATTAGACTATTTAACGAAAATTTAGGTGGAAATAAATTTTTTGGTATAATGGAAAAATGGTTTGAAAACCCCATGAAAAACAAAGATCTTTTGGAGGTTGTTTATGCTTGTTTAACTCTTGGGTATAGGGGCAAATACGACCTTGAGAATGATTGTAACGAAAAGATCGGATATCTTTGTGAAAGTATAGCATCAGCTATTGCCCCTTTGATAGGCAGCGATGAAGATACGTTATTTAAAAAAGCCTATAGTCCTTCTAAACCTGACAATATACTTAAAAAATTTACTTTTGGTGGAACTAGAACTCTTGTGATACTGATGGCTATAGTGGCGGTCGCGCTTTCATTTATGTACTCAATATATAGCCTGGATAAGGAAAACATAAAAAATAATACAAGCATTAATAATAAAATCGACGCTTTTATGAGAGATTCTAATACCAAAATATAGTTAGCTTTATTGTATTATACAAATTTATATGACGTTTTTATATACATCAAGAGCCATAGTCAAAAATTAATTTTAGTTCTATTAAACTTAAATTTTATGAAACATAGCTAAATTTAAAATGTAAATACAAATTTATATTTTATTTTTGAAGCCATATTATAAATTCTATGTATTTACCTCACTATATCCGTTTCTTTTTGTATATTATTGCAACGTGCGTATATAGTTTTTAGCCGAAATAGCCAAGAATGCCGAACGAGAAATGCCGAGCTCTTTTGCCGCGGTATCTATCTCTTGCATTATATTTTCTTTCATAGTAATAGCATAGCTTTTTGTTTTAATACTAAGCGACCTAGGTTCTATTATTTCTTCGTTATCCGCTAGCATTTCGACCAACGCGTCTTTAAATGCACTTTTTAAATCACTTATAGCTTCGGCCTCGTTATTTCCAGCGCCTTTGATATATTCATACTCCTTGTAGTAAGCATAATAGTAAAACGTATCGTCAAAGTTTTTATCCTTTACGACGATTGCGACATAGGGTAAATTTAGGTAGTAGTTTAAATTTCTTACGACCGACATATTATATAGCCAATGCTTTTCTGGCAAGCTCGCTAAGCCACGCCGAACGGTTATTCGTAACGGCGTCAATTGCGTTTAAAACGCCTTTTGGTATAGTTAAATTTATGCGAACCTTGGCATTTTCATCGATTGGCTCTGGTATATTTATACCGTCAGTAAGTGCTGTTTCTATCGTAAATTTAAAAGCTTCTTCGAGCTCGGCAAGGGCTTCTTCTTTGCTTTCGCCATCACCATAAAAAAACGCAATGTTATTAAATTCAGGCATAAACGCACCCCAGCCACCACCTTGATTTTGTGGTATTTTTTTAAGCTCTATCTTATACGGCAGGTTTAGATAGTAGTCCAAATTTTTCATTATTTGTCCTTTATGGCGTCCAAAACTAGCTTGATATAATACGTTTTTATGGGCTTTTTATATGGCAAAGTAAGCAAAATTTTACCATTTGTGAATTAATGATGTGAGCTTTTTTATGCCACGTAAATTAAAGCCATTATTTAAAAGCAACTTTTCAAGCACTTCAAATTTTACATTTTTAGGATTGTTTTCAAGCTCTTTTAATAATTTGTCATTTTTACTCAAATTTTTGCCTTTTATACGTATATTATACATACTTTTTCTTACATCACCCTTTTCATCTCTTTCTTAACCATATCCCCAGTAGCGTCAGCGTATATCATAGTAGTCTGTATCTTTTTGTGCCTAAGAGCCTTTTGGATAACGCCCAAATTCGTATTTTTCTCAACCATATTCATAGCAAACGAGTGTCTTAGTATATGACAACCCCTTTTATTTACTATGCCGCACTTTCTGTATATGCGAGCTAGTAAAGAATAAACGTTTTGTCTGGAAATTGGTTTATCGCTACACCCACTGGTAAAGATATAATTTTCAGGGAGATTAATACTTAACAATCTCTCAAAATCAGCCTTTATATAACTTTTTGCTATATATGCCGTCTGATACTCTCCGCCCTTAGCTAGTATGTTTATATCATAAAATTCTCCGTCGTCGCTCTCTTGAAAATCGCTAAATTTTAAATTTAACGCCTCGCTTATTCTAAGTCCGCTTTTTAACATTAGCTTTATTAAGAGTGAATCTCTATAATTTTTATTATATCTATACTCGGGTTTCTTAACGAGCCTATTTTCTACGTAATCTAAAATTTTATCCCTCTCACTCTCTTTCATAAAATTTTCAAGCTTGCTCGTCTTTTTCTTTGCAATCTTGTAGTTATCTAGTATTTTTTCTAAATCTATAAGCATATCGTTATTATTAGTAATATACTTAAAGAAAATCTTTAAGATAGTTAAATAACTAAGCTTTGTTGAGCTTGATATACTTTTACTTTTATTAGTAGCCTTTTTCTTTTGTTTTTTCTTATATAGTTCATCTAGCCATATAAAGTAGTCTGTTATATGCTTTTGACTTAGGTTGTTAAATGTAATTACGTCATTATTCTCATAACAAAACTCTACAAAGCCGTCAAGACAATTTTTATACGTGTTAATCGTATTAATGCTCTTGTCTGCTATTTTATTATACGAAATAAAGTTATCGCGGTAGTTTGCCATCTCATCCGCAAAGTCTAGTTTTTCGTCATTTTTCATAAATTCCTCTTTTTATTTTACATAATTGGTTATTATGTAAAATATTTTTTAAGATTTATCACAAGGATAAATTTTTTAAAAGCTCTTATTTTTAAATACTATTATGTAAATAATTTAGAATATTATATCACAATAGCTAAATTTGTCAAGTAATAATTATATAACTAGGTATTATTTATAGAAATAAGCTATAAAGCGTATATTGTATTGACCTATTTCAATATATTAGCTATAATACACTATATTAAGGATTAAATATGGATATTAATAACAACGATAAACAAAAAAACATTAGTAATGCCTTAAATGCGTATAATATAACCAATGAAAATATATTTTGTGATGAGTCGTATAAGAATAAAAAATGGATATGGCAACACCATAACTATCCAAATTTTATTTATAATAAGATAGATACTGTTGAGATAATTAAGGAGATAGAAAAAAATCATACTATATTAAGTAATATAGTAAATAAAATAAATAAAAACGATTTTTTACAAGCTCAAATCAGCTCATTGGAAAACGAGATTATAAACTCATCGCTTATTGAAGGCGAAATACTCGATAGAGCAAGCGTTCGCTCATCGATAAAAAAGAAAATAGACGAAAAGTTTGACGGCTTGGCTGATACTAGCTCGACTAGACAAACCGATAATTTAGTATCGATATTACTAGACGCAAATTTGAATAAAGCGCCTATGAGTATCGAAAGACTGCACGGTTGGCATAATGCTATATTTGAGAGCGGATATAGCGGTTTATTTAAAATCAAAGTAGCTCAATTTAGAGATAGCCAAATGCAAGTTGTTTCTGGGGCAATGACGCGCGAAAAGATTCATTATGAAGCTGTTCCGCCAAAACATATTGAAAAAGATATGAAGTTATTTTTGGATTTTATTAATAATAGTCAAGAAAACGCTTATGTAAAAAGTGCGATAGCTCATCTATGGTTTGTAGTTATACATCCATACGATGACGGTAACGGTAGAATAACAAGGGCTTTGGCGGACTATTGCTTGCCGAATAATAATATTAAATTGTATTCTATTTCTAGCATTATTCAAAGCAACAAAAAAGCTTATTACGAGAAGCTAGAACAAACGACCAAACTTGTGAGTAATCCAAATTGTGATTTTACGGCATGGATTAAATGGCATTTAGAAATGACGAACCATGCCATCAAAGATAGTATCAATCTTATAAAGAATATTGTCTTTAAGACTGATTTTTGGGATAAATTTAGAACTTGTAATTTAAACAAGACCCAACAAAAAGTCCTAAACAAAGTATTGGACGTCGGCGTTAGTAACTTTGACGGCGGTATAGATATCGCCAAATTTGCCTCTATTGCTAAAATCAGCAAAGATATGGCTAAAAAAGAAATTGACGAGCTTGTAAAATTCGGTTGTTTAAAAATAAAAGAAAACGGGAAGAGTTATCTTTTAAATAATGATAGTAATACAGACTTAAAACATAGCTATACCGACAATGAAAACGAAGATAACAAGTTAAAAATACAATATAAGTAAAGGAGTAAAAATGAGATTAAATATAGGTTTTAAATCTTAAAGGCGGTTTGGCTATGGAAAAATTTTCTTCGCTTGAAATTTTACTATATGAAAAGAGAAATCATATAAAAAATGGCTTTTATCATTTAAACCAGATAGTTTTTGCATACAATTCTAATCATATTGAGGGCAGTAGATTAAGCAAGGAGCAGACTAGGCATATTTATGAGACAAGCTCCTTTTTTTCGGAAAAAGACGGCGAAGAGATAAAAATAAACGATATATTAGAAACCAGAAATCATTTTAAGGCATTTGATTTTATACTTGAAAGCTTTAATGTGCCTATTACACACGAGTTTTTAAAAGAGCTTCATAGAATTTTAAAACAAGATACTAGCGATAAGGTAATAGGGGATTATAAAAAAACTCAAAACTATATAGGAGACCTTATGCCCATAAGTCCCAAACGAGTTATGCAAGAAATGCAAAAACTACTTGATGAATATGCTAGCAAGACCGAAATAGGCATAGAGGATATTATAGATTTTCATCACAAATTTGAAAGCATACACCCGTTTGAGGACGGCAACGGCAGAGTCGGCAGATTGATAATGTTTAAAGAATGCCTAAAAAACGGTATTACGCCTTTTATAATAGACGTAGAGCATCAGGCGTTTTACTACCGCGGACTTAAAAACTACAAGAGCCAAAAAGGATTTTTGATAGATACTTGTTTATCTTGTCAGGATGAATACAAAGCTGTTTTAAGCAACTATGTCGAGGGTGCAAGCATTGATTTGAATGAAGTATATTCTACACTTGAAAAAGTTATGTCAGGATTTGGGACAAAAATAGATGGAGAGGCTTAAAAATTTCCCAGAAAAAAGTTCAAAAGTGTAAATTTAGGCTTTTTAGCTTTAAAATTTAAAAGAGTAAAGAGATAAGAAATGGACGATCAAAAGAAACTATATATATTTGCAGGTGTAAATGGCGCAGGTAAATCTACATTTTATATTAACCAGCTTGAAGTAGATTCTGTCATCTATGGTGCAAGGATAAATTCTGATGAAATCGTTAGAGAATTTGGCGACTGGCAAAACCCCAAAGATCAAAATAGAGCTGGTAGGCTTGCATTAAAGCTAAGAAAGTCTTACACTGAGCGAGGGATAGATTTTAATATAGAAACTACTCTTAGCGGGCATAGTATAGTTAAATTTATAAATAAAGCCAAAGAGGCTGGCTACTATATTACCCTTTATTATGTTGGCTTAAATAGCATCGAACTCTCAAAACAACGAGTGGCTATAAGAGCAGCAAGAAACGGACACTCCATTGATGAAGCAACGCTTGAAAGGCGTTTTTCACAAAGCTTTGAAAATCTAGCCCGCATTATCCCAATATGCGATGTGATTTATTTTTTTGATAATAGTGAATTGGTCGAGGATAGAGAAAAACAAAAGTTTTCAAATTTAAATTTTATCGCTAAAAAGCAAAATGGCACAATCAACCTTTATTCGCCTAATAAAATAGAATGGTTTGAAAACGTTATAAAAAATAGTAAATTAAACAACATTATAAAATAAAATTAGAAAGGGAAAAGACAATGGCATTAAAAAAAGTGGAGATTTCAGACGAGCTTTTAAGAGAGCTAGGCGCGACCAAAAGCCCAAAAGAGCTTGGAGAAACTATGGAAAGTTATGTAAATGCTGGAATGGAGTGCACTAGATTTCCAAAAGATAATGTAATGCTATACAATGTTATTTTGGATTTGGCGATAAGACTAGGCAAAGAACAAGAAGCCAATACTCTTGTAAAAGAGGCGTTAAAAGAGATAAATTTAAAACTTATGAGTGAGCTATAATTAGTGAGTAGAGATGAAATTTTAAGATATTTTGCAAATAAATACATCTGGTGGAAGCTACCTTACGATGTTATGGAGACGCCTGAAAGAATCGTAGCTCAAGCTATGCGCTATGCAAATTTTCGCGAATTTAAAATGCTTTGGCAAGTAAAGGACGATATGGAAAAGGCGTTAAATAACGCTCAATGCGGCTGGTTTGACGAGAAAAGTTGGAATTTTTGGCGTTTAGTGCTTGACTTGCCCAAAAAAGATTTACCAAAGAGAGGCTTTATGCAGTAGCGGAGCCAATTGGCCTTCTTTAACTTAAGCTCATACAAATGAGCGGTAGCTTACGATAAAAATATGTTCTTAAAAACTAACGGGTATAGCAAATTTAAAGTTTCTAAGTTTTCAGGTGAGATTTTCAACCCCGCCTAGAAGTTTCGATTTGAAATAGATGCAAAGCTGCTTTCATTTCACTATGCTCGTTGCTACTTCTTGAAAAGCTACAAACGTAGTGAAGTAGAGCAGAACGGTATGCTACTAAAGCGTGACGGTAAAGTTTAAAACTGCTCTGCAAATGAACTATCTCAGATTTTCTCAAAGAAAGTGCGTCTTATCAGTAACAAACAAAGCGTAGCTAAGCACAAGAGCGAATTAGATGAGAGTGTAAAATATTTAGATTATTGAAAAGCTTATTACGGATTAGTTGATTACGCAATACTTCTACAGGGGTATAAAGCTGTCCTTTTGACGAGCCCGATTCTGTTGTAAAATGGTGCATAAGATACTCGTATGCATCACCCAACAAGTCATCATTAATAAAAAGTCAAAGTCTTCAGATATCGCTATAAAGGCCACTGAGCCCGTCAACTAAATGTTTGCCTTTGCCCATTTTTCCTCATCGTTTATATAGACTTGAAGGTAGTTTACTTTTCTTTATAATGCGTTCCGACCTGTAAAATTTGTGCCGTATCGCCCTTAATCCTATAAACGATGCGGTTTCTGCCGTCTATCCTACGAGAATGCAACCGCTAAGATCGCCCTTTAGCGCTTCGGGCTTACCTATGCCGTCTGTTTCATTTCCTCTGACGATATCTTTTATGAGCGTGTTTATCTTTATGAAAAGCTTTTTGTCGCTAGTAAAATTTAAGTAATCACCCCATGCATCCGGATAAAATTCGATATTAAGCATCAGCTAGGCTCTCAAGCTCGCTTAGATTTTTTCTTATCATCTTTGCCTTGCCGCCGTCAATGTTTTCTATCACGCTTTTTAGGTACTTTACGTCTAGATTCTCTTTTTGCGTAGTTATAGCAAAGGGTATGGCTTGTTTATTTACAGATTGCTTTAAAAATAGCTTTATCGCCGTACCAAGATCAAGACCTAGCTCTTTAAAGAGTTTATCGGCTTCGTTTTTTAGCTCCTTATCTACTCTGAATTGTATTAATGCGTTCATTTATATGACCTTTGAAGTGAAATTGACTGCATTATAGCATATTTTTACGCCCAGCTCTCCTCTTCTACGTAATCATCGTAAATTTCATCATAGCTCTCGTCAAAAAATCGCCCTGCAATGTATTGCAAGATATATGCTGCCGCGTCCATGATATCGTCGCTCTTGCTCTCCGTCTCCGGGTCAAACCCCAAAAATTCCGTCGATTGAAAAATAATAAAAACTGTAATCGTTCATAACCGTTGACAATTTAAAATTTTCATGCTAATATATCTTAATATTGTCTACGTTTATAGACAATTACATAAAGGGATAAAAATGTTAAATTTAATAGAGCAGTATCAAGAAAGATTTCTTAAAAATTTTAATACGACATACAAGCGTTATTTATACAATGAAATAAATTTTAGCGAGAAGCTTATCGGTATAGTAGGAGCCCGTGGCACTGGCAAGACCACAATGTTATTTCAAAAGTTGATTGAATTAAAAGTTCAAAACAAAAAGGCTCTATACATAAGTCTTGATTATCCGTTTTTAGGCTCTGCTAGTCTTAGCGAACTTGCCTTTGAATTTGTAGATAACGGCGGCGAATATCTGTTGCTAGACGAAGTGCATAAATACGAAGATTTTGCCGCACATCTAAAAACTATATATGATATGAGTCCTTTAAATGTAATTTTTACCGGTTCATCGGCGGTAAGTATACTAAATGCAAAGAGTGATTTATCGCGTAGAGTTAGCGTATTTAGCCTAGAAGGACTTAGTTTTAGGGAGTTTTTGGAGCTTGAAAACGGTACGACGATAGATAAATTTAGCCTAGAGGCGATACTAAAAGACCATCAGGCAATAGCAAATGACCTAAAAATAAAGCAAAATCAGTTTAAAAAATATCTCAAATTTGGCTACTATCCATTTTACTTTAATAAGCAAAGCTCATACTACGAAAGCTTGCTAAATACGATTAATCTAAGCATAGACGTAGATCTAACGTCCCTGGGGCTAGTTGAGCAAAAATACACATATAAGCTTAAAAAACTGCTTGAAGTAGTTTGCCAAAGCGAGCCGTTTGAGGTGAATTATACTAAAATCGCAGCTCTTGCCGAGATAAGTAGAGCCAAACTATATGATTATATTGCCTATTTAAACGATGCAAGTCTAGTGAATATGATAGATGAGCAAAGTAGGGGACTTAGTAAGCTAGTAAAGCCGGCAAAAATATATATGAATAATACAAATTTAATTTACGCTTACGGCGATGATTGTAAGGCGGGCACCATAAGAGAGACTTTTTTTGCTAATCAATTAAAGGTAAAACATAGGCTAAATATCCCAAAGCAAGGCGACTTTATTGTAGATGATAAATTTATATTTGAAGTGGGCGGAAAAAATAAGAGCTTTGAGCAGATAAAAGATATCTCAGACTCATATATAGCTACTGATGAGATAGGGGTCGGAAACGGCAATAAAATACCGCTGTGGATGTTTGGGTTGTTGTATTAATACGCTATTGTGTTTGACAAAGATTATATAAAATTGTTAAATATACTTAATAATTTTGAATAAAAGAGTATATATGGATTTTACGAAATTCTTTAAAGAACAGCAAAACTATCTAAGAAAAGTGAAGCTTGATTTTAAAAGATATCTTTACGATGATATAGATTTAACGAACAAGCTGTAATGATACTAGGGTAGCGCGACGTTGGTAAAACGACGTTAATCTTGCAATACCTAAAACAAAATTTCTAAGCTTCGCAAAAGGCTCTTTATATAAGTATAGATAATCCTTTATTTGCAGCGACGTCTATTTATGAATTTGCGCTAGACTTTAAAAAAGTGGGCAGCGAAGTGCTTTTGATAGATGAGATACGCAAACTAAAAGATTGGTCGTCTCACATAAAAACCGTCATAGACCAAAGCAATCTAAAGCTCATAATCACTGGTTCATCTATGCTAGAGCTTGATATAAACGGGACTGATCTAAGCAGGAAGTGGTAGAGTATCATCTCAGTACTATGTAGTTTAGAGAGTTTTTAAATTTAAATTTAAAAAGCAAATACCAAAAATATAGCCTAGATGAAATTTTGGCAAATCATTATGAAATAGCCGTAAATTTAACCGGCAAATTTAAGCCGTTCATATATTTTAAAGACTATCTATCTCACGGTGCATACCTGTTTGCGAATGATAAAATAGGATTTCATTCTAAAACTAACAGGCGTGATAAATCAAGTATTGCAAAGTGACATCCCGTGTGTTTGCTCGCTAAATTACGCAAATATAGATAAGCTAAAAAAGATACTATTTTTACTAAGCCAAAGCGTTCCTTTTAGCCCAAACATAAGCGAGCTAGCAATGGCGTGCGAAATATCTCGACCTACTCTTATCGAATACCTAAGATATATGCAAAGCGCAGGTCTTATAATAAATTTAACTAGTAAAAGCAGGGGATATAACGCCATAATAAAAGCCGGATAAAATTTACTTAGGACGTAGCGTAGTTATTGAATACTTTATTCTATAATGAGCTAAGGCTGTATAATCAACTAATCCGTCATAAGCTTTCCGGCAATCCGCATATTTAACGCTCTCATCTAATTCGCTCTCATCTAATTCGCTCTCGTGCTTAGCTTCACTTTATTTGCTAATGATAAGACTGCTCTCTTTGAGAAAACTCATTTGAAAGTTTTTAAATTATATTTAGGCTTTTGTATAGTCTTTTTGTCATCTAGCTTATATTTGGATACGTTTTTAAAGCCAAGATTAGTAATTAAAATGGCTA
>CALCKS010000245.1 GCA_937965895.1 uncultured Campylobacter sp. | reverse complement strand
TTTTAGATATTTTACACTTTACGACCTATCTGATGCTCTGTCATCGCGACAAAAAAGATGTGTATAAGATAAAAAACTTTAAAAAAGTAGAGAAAAAATTCGGTGATTATTTTCAGATCGTAAGGCAAATCAGTAGAAAATTTATAACGGAGTAGCAATGGACGCTCAAAAAATAATGGACGAGATTGGCATATTCTTAGACAAATCGTTACTTAAAAAATCCAAAATCACAAGAGCGGAAATCATTCGCTTTATAGAGGAAAAATGGGCAGAGGCTGATGATGAAAAATATCGTGTTTACGCCTCATATATCTATGCGGCGCGTATGGTAAATGAGTACAAATGGGCGGGCGATGCCCCAAATATGCTGTACTGGTTGGGCGAGATGGACAAGCATGCCAGAAGCAAGGAAGATCCGTCCTACGTAAACGATTATTATAACGGCGAGTGCTGCTTAGAGTGCGGAGCAGAGCAGGAGGCGCTTGAGTTTTTGAGAAAAAGCTACGAAGCAAATGAGGAGTATCTTTTCACCCGTAGCCCAAAGGTCGCGGAGTTTTTTAACGCGCATCTTACGGAGCCTAAAATTTTACCTAAATTTGAAGATGAGAAATACCAAGACTTAAGCTTTCCGCTGCGACTGGATTATTTTAACAAAATTTTAGAGCAAGAAGGCGAGCTTCATTGCTTATTTTTAGATGAGTACGGCGAGAAGACGAACGAGCCGAATCAAGCACAAACAGATGTGCTAGAGTTTTTAAAGCAAAATCAGGAAGAAATTTTAACAGACATCTTAACCGAAATTTTAAAAAACTATCCAAAGTTACAGGAAATTTACGACTACCCGGATGAGATAAAAGGCGATTTCATGCCAGACATATGCGAGCCGAAGGAATTTAGCAAGCTATTGGAGCTACAAAATATCTATATCATAGGCAACACCGCAAAGATCGGCTTTCAGTTTAGTTGCTCGTGGGAGATGGAGCACGGCTTAGGTGTGATGACACAAAGCGGCAATGTAATAAAAATCGGCAGCGCCGAGGCGGCATTCGGGTTTTAACCTTTGGCTATAAATTTGCCGAGCCGCCTACGCGCAGGTTGATTTTCACTCGTCAAAAGTTTTATTTTTCGTGTGATAAAAATATAGATATAAAATTCCTACCGGCGCAATAAAAACTGCAAAACTCCAACAAATAAGCATCGTCATAAATTTAGCGACGAGTAAAAAAATAGCATTTACAAAAAAGACGTTTTTG
>CALCKS010000244.1 GCA_937965895.1 uncultured Campylobacter sp. | reverse complement strand
ATTTTAAGCCGACTCCGTCGATATTTTTATCTCAGCCGACGCAAAACGTGCGCGGCGAGGACGCCATCTGCGAGCTGCGCGGACGGCATGACCCGTGTATCGGAGTGCGCGGCAGCGTCGTAGCCACCGCGATGACAAGGCTCGTAACGGCTGATATGCTACTTTTAAATTTGAGCGCAAATCTAGCAAATTTAAAGAAAATTTACGGCTAACTCCAAGATAACCGCGCCCTAAACGAAGCGTAGCAAAACAGACGCTACGCGCGTGAAATTTGCGAGGATTTTTACGCATAGCAAAGATGTTTGGCGAATTTATATTTATGATATAAATGGCGAGAAAAACGGCGTAACAGACACATTTGATATAAAAAATATCTCACGCGGCGGCTTAGGAAATTTGCTCGCGGATGCTGCAAAATATCTAAAATTTACGCAAGAAATCATAGAAAAATAGAGCGCACCGAGGAGTCGTGAGGACGTAAATTTAGGATTTATAATCCAAACGTCAAGCGCAAATACGCCTTCAAAAAAATCGCGCCGTACAAACTACAAGGCACGAAAATCTAAACCTTGGCACGATATTTATGCGGACGAGTCGGTTGATGGCGTTTGCAATGAATTTTATTGATCTCTAAAAACATCTCTCGCGAAATAAGCCAAATTTACTTCATTTTTGCGTTTAAATTTGTGGGATTTTTAACTAAAATTTAGAGTTTTACTGCTACGCCAAGCGGTGGTCGCCCTGAGGTCAACGGCATTGCGACAAGCGTGTGTAAATATCAAATTTACTCTTGTTTTCTTATAAAATCAAATTTGGCAACTAGGCCGTATCGCATAACTCGGTCACTTATAGGGTCGCCGATAAAACAGTTAAATTTAAAGACATTCTAGTTTTAGTTTTTTGACGTTTATGCGTAAAATTCGTATAATTTATCGTTGCGCAAATGTTCAATCTATATTTACGAAAATAAGGCTACACAAAGCCAAATTTACTCATCAAACAGTCCGCGCTCAAAGCTTTTCACGCGAAAACTGCGCCTTTGAAGCGGCGAGTCGCCAAGCCTTGCTATCGCGTCTAGATGCGCTTTCGTGCCGTATCCTTTGTGCGTGGCGTATCCGTAGCCCGCATGCACGCCGTCCCACGCCCTCATCAGCGCGTCGCGGCTTACCTTGGCTAGGATGCTTGCGGCGCTCACCTGCGCGACTTTGCCGTCGGCTCCGACCATCGTTTTTATGCCGGTGCCGTAGTTTGCGTTGCCGTCGTAGAGCAACTCGCAGTCCGCAAAATGCGACTTAAACAGCCGCAGCGCGCGTCTAAGACACTCGCTAAGGCCTAGTTCGTCGATCTCTTTGTTTGAAAAATATACGATGAGAAAGTCTGAGTTTTTGATGATCTCGCGAAACAGCCGCTCACGCCGCTTTTCGGTCAGTTTTTTTGAGTCATTTAGGCCCGCTATTTCGCGCTCTAGCACGCATGCAGCTACTGCCAAAGGCCCAGCCAGCGCGCCGCGACCAGCTTCGTCGATACCGCAGATTTGGGCGCTAGATTTGTTTTTCATCTTTATGCTTTTGTGTAAGTTTTTTAGAATTTAAGCTGTCAAATTTCGGTTTGCTTTGTATCAAATTTTGCCTTCCATTTGTTCAAATTTTTTGGCGGAAAAGTTGGCTAAA
>CALCKS010000243.1 GCA_937965895.1 uncultured Campylobacter sp. | reverse complement strand
ATCTGTGCGAAAACAGCGGCGTCATCCCTGCGGTAAATCAGCTTGAGTGTCATCCGTTTTATCAGCGTGAAGCGTTAAAGCGCACGCTTGAGGATTACGGCATAGCATTTGAATCGTGGGCTAGCTTCGCCGAGGGTAAAAACGATATATTTAAAAACGCCGTGCTAAGCGGTATCGGTGAAAAATATGGCAAAAGTGCGGCTCAGGTTATTTTGCGCTGGCTCATACAGCGCGGCATCGTCGTCATTCCAAAGAGTGTAAAAATAGAGCGAATGAAGCAAAATTTCGATATTTTTGATTTTGCGCTTGCACCTGATGATATGGCTGCTATCGCTGCGCTGGATACAGGCAAGACGCTATTTTTCGACCACGCAGATCCTGAGCGCGTAAAGTGGATAATCCATGCCTTTGATAAGTAAAATTTATTAAATTAAAGCGGATTGCATGCTTTAAAATTAAGCCGCGAGCGTGCAATCCTTGCTATTGAATTTGAGCTTGAGCGAGATTGGAGATAGAGCTTGTAGCAATAAATTAGCCTGCTCGCTCAAGGGGCGTTGATAGTGTAGCCTGCTTTTTTATATATTTTTCTGTGGGAAGCCCTGCTTTATTCGCTTTAATCTCAAATTTACCCTTTATTTTATACAATCTTTGAAATTTACCGCAAAGGAATTTTATGAAAATCGCTAAATTTTTAAGAATTTTAGCCGCCGTTTGCTTGCTTGGCGTAGGCGCAAACGCGCTAGAGGAGGGCGTTAATTATCAGGTGCTGCAAAAGCCGTTAAACGTGCCGAAAAACAGCGTCGTCAAAATTTTTAACTACGAGTGCCCGCACTGCTATGCGTTTGATAGGACGGTCACGCCGCAGCTGATGAAAAAGCTCGAAGGGGCGGAGTTTTTGCCGTGGCACCTAAAAACCAAGGGCGTGTTCGGACAGACGGCGAGCGGTATATTCGCAGCCCTCATCGTGCTTGATGAAAAGGACGATGTGAGCCCGCTAAGCGACGAGTCGAAATTTAAAAAGGCGAAATTCGCGATTTACAAAGCGATCCATGACAAAAAGGATGATTTTGGCGGCGGTAGCGACAAGCAAAGATTTATCAAAACCGCGCTGGATGCCGCGGGCGTAAGCGTGAGCGAATACGAAGCGGCGCTTGCCAGCAAAAAGGCACAGGCTCTGCTTGCGCAGTGGGACGCGGGCTACGAAGTCGCGGTGATTTCAGGCGTGCCGGCATTTGTCGTCAGCGGCAAGTATCTCTTAAACATCTCTTCGTTCGGTTCCGTCGATGAAATGGTCGCCGCAGTAAAGAAGCTGCTAGCGAAATAGGCTTCGCCGCGCCAAAGCAAGCTTTGTTTTATGCACCGCGTTAAATTTGGCCGCAGGGCTTCTAGTAAATTTTATCGCTAAGCCGTACGGCACGATAGCGACTAAATTTTATGTTTTCAAGGCACGGGTCTCGGCGAGTAAAATTTGAGCTAAAATTTATAAATTTGACTTCAAATTTGAACATAAAAAATTAAGGTGAAGTATTTTTACGTCAGACGAGGCAGCGGCGAACGAGGCGAGGGAGCGGGATTCCGTCGTCCGTAACAGATTTGACATTTTCAAGATGCAGGTCTCGGTGAATAAAATTTGAAGTAGAAATTTGCAAATTTGACTTCAAATTTAAATGTAAAATTTCAAGGCGAAGTATTTTTGTCATAGACGAGGCGGATGAGCAAGGGCAAAG
>CALCKS010000242.1 GCA_937965895.1 uncultured Campylobacter sp. | reverse complement strand
AAAAAAACGACACAAACTGGTTTTCGGATGATAAATTTAAGGTTACGCTTGAAATTAAAAACGAAGCTATGGAGTATTTTAAAAGAAAAGAGTTTTTGCCAAACTACGAAGTAGTGCAAGAAGAAGGGGATAAAATCATCATAAGTACGGAAGTAGCCTACGATGACGAGATACTACGGGTTGTAAAATATTGGCTACCGTTTATAAAGATAGTAGAGCCTTTAAATTTAAGGGATAAATTTGAAAATTTGCTTAGGGATTATTTGAAATAGCATAGCCTGCCATGAGCGGCAACATTAAAATATAAGCTTTCTAAGATAGAGATTTTGTCTGACAGATATTCAAGATATTAGTAAGCCGTCAAATCTATCTTTGTAGTAAAATATTTGTCTCTTTTTGTATTTCTATTGCTTACCATCCGATTTACGGTATCCCTAAGCTTTACATTCGTCTTTTCTATTTTTATAGATTGCGCCAAAAAGAGAAGATAGCCAATATCAATATGCCAAACAAGATGAGTTACAATATATTAAAAATATACTAAATGATATAACCTAAGTGACACAACCTGTCGCCTTCTACTGTTACAATAATGCTTGAAGTTCAAGAAAGAGATATTACATATAAAGGAGACACAATGATAAAAGATAATGTATTAGCAGCAATTTTTGCTGTGGATTTTTAACAACACCAAGTAAAGACTTTGGTCTTGCATATGCTTGGGCCGAAAGGATACTTACAACTATTCAGGTATCGCCAGAATATTTAACACACATATATAATTCCCTTTCTAATCAAGAAATTGAGATCAGCGCAATCATGGACTATGTTACTGCAATAACAGGCGATAGCGTCGACAATGCTATAAGAGATATACAAAATTGCAAAAAGCCGAATTTGACAAGTTTGCAAGAGGATAGCCTAATGAAAGCATATGATGCTATGCAAGTTGTGTATCAAAGAAATTATGAGCAAGACAATCCATATGTTTATACGCCAGAACAAATAAGAGATGTGCTAAGCAAAATAAATGTATTAGCAGATAAAATTGAATTAAAAATTTTATTTGATGAAGAAGAAAGAGAGAAAACTCTAAAACTTTTTAAATTGAAAGAGCAGAAAGGATTGCTGACATATACATCTGATCAATCTAAAGAGATTGAACATATGGTTCCAAAAAGTACTATTAGAACAAGTCAAGAAGATATATTTGGTGTAGCGCTTATATTGGTAACTGAAAACAAGTTAAGAAATATAATTACCAGCAACCCTGTTGCAGTTATGGCCTATTTAAAAACTACTAATCAAAGAGATTTTATAAAAGCATATAATGACATTATGGGTAACTATAGGATAGCAAACGAATATATGTCAAAATATATGGATTATTTGCAACAATACGATATTAAGAATACAAACATAAAGAATTTTTCTACAAAACAGGCGGAATATAATGATGAATTGCATATATTGCTATTAAAAGACTATTACGAATCAATAATAAATAGGCTCAACAAAGCTTAGGCGGATTTTTAATAGTATAGTGCTTGGTTTTAACAATACATATGAGCACAAAAAAACAAACTATAGTATAAACGCGGTAAACAAAAAATACACCGGGGGCGGTTAAAATGGTAAAATTCGGTTTTAATAACTTTTAAAGCATTCGGAGAAAATTTGCAGAAATTTTCAGATAAGTCAATAAATTATAATCCTTGCGAAAAGGGGTTGGATAAATGGCGAAGTATTTGCCGTCATATACACTCTAACTACGGTCATACTTTAACCATATATGTATGGAAGGAAAAGCAAGGGGGCATAAAGATGCACGAGAGGTATCTGGTGACAAATCAGATTGGGCTAGTCGTAGGAGCAGGGCTGGATGTAAACGATAGGAGTACGAGCGAATTTGGGCTAAATCAATACAATGAGCTAAACGATATAACGTCTCCGTTTGATAAAAATAATCCCTCGTTTGACTTAATCTACGAAATCACGATGTAAAATACTAAAAAAGGATAATATATGTTTGATTTTTTAAAATCGCCATTTGGCGCAAAGGATAAAGAAGCATCTACGCAGGTAGCTTCTATGAAAGCTACTGGGGGTACAAGTATAAATAAAATAAATGCTCCCTCTAAAGAGATAGATACTGATAAGGCAGATAATGCTAATGAACTAGATGGACCACTGTTTAAAAATGAAAAAGACGGTAAATACGGATATATAAACACAAAAGGCAAACAGGTTATAGAGTGTAAATTTGATCATGCCGAGAATTTTAGCGAAGGCTTAGCTGCAGTTGCAAAAGACGGCAAATGGGGATATATAAATACTAAAGGTGAGCAAGTTATAGAGTGTAAATTTGATCATGCCAGGGACTTTAGAGAAGGTTTAGCTAGAGTTAAAAAAGACGGTCAATACGGATACATAAACGCCAAAGACGAATATGTTATAGAGTGTAGATTTGACGAGGCCTTAGGCATCGATGATAAAGGTTTAGTTAGAGTTAAAAAAGACGGCAAATGTGGATACATAAACACCAAAGGAGAGCAGGTTATAGAGTGTAAATTTGATGATGCGTGGTTTTGTGGAGAAGGCTTGGCTGCAGTTAAAAAAGACGGCAAGTACGGATTTATAAACGCCAAAGGCGAGCAAGTTGTAGAGTGCAAATTCGATGATGTCTGGCTTTATACCGAAGGGTTGGCTAAAATTAAAAAAGACGGCAAGTACGGATTTATAAATGCCAAAGGAGAGCAGGTTATAGAGTGCAAATTTGATCATGCCGAGAATTTTAGCGAGGGTTTAGCTATAGTTAAAAAATTCGGTAAATACGGATATATAAACACCAAAGGCGAGCAAATCATAGAGTACAAATTCGATTATGCCAAGAACTTTAGTGAGGGTTTAGCTATAGTTGCAAAAGACGGTAGACGGGGATACATAAACGCCAAAGGTGAGCAAGTTATAGAGTGTAAATTTGATGATGCCGAAGACTTTAGCAAGGGCTTAGCTAGAGTTGCAAAAGACGGCAAATGGGGATACATAAACGCCAAAGGCGAACAGATTATAGAGTGCCAATTTGATTATCTTTATAGCTTTAGCGAAGGCTTGGTTGGAGTTATGAAAGACGGCAAATGGGGATATATAAATGCTAAAGGCGAGCAGGTTATAGAGTGCGAATTTGGTAATGCTATGGACTTTAGCGAAGGCTTGGCCAGAGTTAAAAAACACGACAAGTATGGATATATAAATACTAAAGGCGAACAGGTTATAGAGTGCCAATTTTATTCTCTTTATAGCTTTAGCGAAGGCTTGGCTGCAGTTGAAAAAGACGGCAAATGGGGATACATAAACACCAAAGGCGAGCAGGTTATAGAGTGTGAATTTGAGTGGGCTAGTGATTTTAGCGAAGACTTGGTTAGAGTTATGAAAGACGGCAAGTGGGGATACATAAACGCCAAAGGCGAGCAGGTTATAGAGTGTGAATTTGGTTATGCTCATGACTTCAAAAAGGGACTAGCTGAAGTTATGAAAGATGGTAAATGGTTTACTATTGATAGCAAAGGAAATTTTATAACACTTGACTAAGATAATAATTAAGACTTAAGATAGGTTAAAAACTTCTAAAGGAGTTTTTCTTAAAAATAGTATGTCTTGTTAGTAGCAAACAAAGCGTAGAGTGAACTAGACGAGAGCGTTATTTATTCTGATTGTTGGAAGGTTTATGGCAGGTTAATGGATTACGGAACCAAAGCTAATTATAAAATAAAGCATTCAAGAAATAAATTTTATCTACGCTTGGTGTTCTATAAGAAATTAATGATAAAACCACATTAAAGACATTGAGAATTTTTGGTTTAACCAAGTCGTAGCTAAAAATTCTGATTAATTTATCTTGATCCTATATTTTTAAGGAAAAAATATGAATGAGCACATTATTCAAAACCCACATCAAATTTATAATTTTATAGATAATACTGTAAATAAAATCTTATCTGATCTTGATAAAAAAAGCGAAAATGAAGCAGTTCAGGGATCAAAAGAGCGAGTGCTAAAAATCGTATCAAGTTTTAAAAACCAAACTTTAGATAATGCAATATCCGAGTTAAAGAAAAATAGCGAATGGGATAAGTTGGTAATTGCTTTTTACGGCGAGACTAATGCTGGCAAATCAACACTAATAGAAGCATTAAGAATATATCTAGGCGAAATCGTAAAGACAAAAAATATGTCTAAATTTAACGAGTTAAAACAAAAATTTGGCGGCTTATCAGTAGAAAAAATAAGAAAAATCCAAGAAAATAAAGAAAAACTTGATGACCAAGAGAAAACAATATTGGTATCAAATGAGCAAAACAGAAAGACATTAATAAATCGCTTAAGGTTATTTCTAATAAGTTTTAAGAGAATTTTTTTGAACAAAGAAGTTTGTGAGATGATAGAACTAGCCGACGGTGCGATAATTGGCGACGGAAGGCCTGATTTTACAAGGAAGTCTACTAGCTATGAATTTGACGATTTTATACTAATAGATCTGCCTGGCATCGAAGGAAGCGAAGAGAAGGTAATAGAAGAGATATTAGAGTCGGTTAAAAGAGCTCATGCAGTATTTTATGTCACTAGCTCAGTTACTCCCCCACAAAAAGGCGAAAATAACAAAAAAGGAACGATTGAAAAAATAAAAGAGCATCTAAGTGATCAAAGCGAAGTTTATGCCTTGTTTAATAAACGCATTAATTCCCATCATCAGCTAAAAGAAAACTTACTAAATGAGGGCGAGCAAAAATCGCTTTTAGTGGTAGATGAAAAGATGCGAGAAATAATTGGCGATAGTTATGCTTCACATAAAGTCGTATCGGCAAAAATAGCGTTTCTTGGTGTAGCCGAGTGCTTACTTGAAGGCTCCAAAGCTGCTCAAGATAGAGCTAAATTTTTAGACAAATTTGATAAAAATGAGCTGATTAACCGCTCTAATCTTGATGAATTTGGTTTGTTTTTGCAAAATGAACTAGCGGACAATGCTCAAAAAAAGATAAAAAAATCAAATTTCTATAAAGCAAATAGCGTACTAAAACAGTTGATAGACGTCTTAAAAGATATTTTATGCAATAATATTCTACCACTTAAAGAGATGCTTATGCGGGAATATCAAGATGCTAAAAACAATATAAATACGGCTTTTTTATCACTTAAAAATGGTGCCAACATTGACGTGGACAAGGAAATAGAAAATTTTAGAAGAGAAACCAGAAACTCTATTTATGACTATATAGATAAAGACGTTAGTAATGACGATTTCAAGAGGAAATTAGAATACCTCCTAAACCAAAATGTTCAAAATTTACAAAACAAACTACCTAACGTTATTAAAAGCAGCTTTAATGAATTTGAGTCAATGGTGCAACAGGATTTAAGTAACTTTGCTAGAAAAGCGAATGAAACCATAAATGAGCTACAAAGCGTAAATATTGGTTCGTTTAGCGTAAATATCGATATCAAAAGCGGTGTGGACAAAATGGGATTACTAGGGAGCGCTGTAGGGGCAGGGGGTCTGATAATGACTTTTGCTCTTACAAATGCCTGGAATCCTATGGGTTGGGCAGCCTTTGGAGTCGGTGTAGTTACTGTAATGGTAAGCTTTTTAAAGTCAGTTTGGGGTTGGTTCGATAGTGATTACAAAAAATCACAACAAAGGCAAAAAGCTGATGACAATATACACAAAGTAGCAAATCGCATAAAAAACAATATCACTCCAAGCCTTGATAAAAATTTAGAGGAAATTAGGGTGGTGCTTGATGAGATAACAGCTAATCTATATTTTTTCATACAAAGTGTTCAAACTACAGAAGAGCTTTTTATTGAAAATATTGAAAAACTAGAAAATGTATTTAAAAGCATTAAAAATTTAGGAGGAAAAGATGAATAATACCTTGGCAGAATTTAAAAGTCAACAAGACAAAGCGATGCAAATTTTAAAGAGGTTGCAAGAGTTTTTGATAGAAGGCGAGGAATACGGCATAAGCATAGACGAAAGCATAAAAACAAAACTCGCAAATGCACTGAAAAACGTGCAGGATGGTAAGCTAAAAATAGCACTCGTAGGCGGCTTTAGCGAGGGTAAAACATCAATAGCTGCTGCTTGGCTTGAAAAATTAGATAAGACATCTATGAAAATAAGCCACGAGGAGTCATCTGATGAAGTCAAAATATATAACGTAGATGATGAAATCGAGCTTGTAGATACTCCAGGATTATTTGGGTTTAAAGAAAAATTTAATGACGAAGCACATACGATACAAAAATATAAAGATATAACCAAAAAATACGTAAGCGAAGCACATCTAGTGCTATACGTGCTAAATCCGGTAAATCCCATAAAACAAAGCCACGAAAGCGACCTAAACTGGCTTTTTAGAGAGTTAAATTTGCTACCTAGGACGATATTCGTTCTAAGTAAATTTGACGAAGTGGCCGACATAGAGGATGAAGTTGCCTACAAAAGCGAATTTAATATCAAAAAACAAAATGTAATCGAGCGATTATGTGAGCTAATAAAACTAACGCAAAACGAAATAAATGAGCTATCTATCGTAGCTGTATCGGCAAATCCATTTGATAATGGCATAGAGTACTGGATAGAAAATTTAGCTGAATTTAAAAAATTGTCGCATATATCAAATTTACAAGAAGCTACAAGCACAAAGATAAAAACCAACGGCGGCATAGCAAATATAGTAAATGAAAGCAAAAAAAGCGTCATAGCAGATGTTATAAATAAACAACTTCCGGTAGCAAGGGGAATACAGCAGGAGATAGCTAAAAATATAAACTCTCTAAACGATACAAGGGAACGAATAAGTAAAGAGCTGATGCCACTCTCAAATAAAATTTCAAAAATAAGGGTTGAACTAAGGGAATTTATAACTGGATATTTTAGTGACATTATTTTGCAGGCCCATGGAACTAGCATTGATAGTTTTAATGATTTTTTTCAGCGCGAGATAGGTAGTGAAGGTATAAATATGAATACTCGCATACAAAATGAATTTGATAAGCTTACGAACTCGGTTAATCACGCCATAAGTAGGCTCGAGGTAAATTTTCAAGCCGAAGTGGATAATTTTAACTCTGCCTTGCTTAGTTACGGTAGTCAGGGCGTAAAGTATTTAAAAAGCTCAGGCATTATAAACGCAACCAACGTAAAGATAGCGCGAGATGGTATAGTGAGTACTGCAAAGCTTGTGGGCGTTGATTTGTCTAAAATTTTAAAATTTAAACCATGGGGAGCAACTAAATTCGCGGCTGGGGCAAATGTATTGCTTTCCGTTATCGGTCTTGGAATGGAAATTTGGGATAGTATTCAAAAACAAGAGCGAGAAAGTAAATTTAAGGCTACCATTGGCGATATGGTAGATAGCTTCGAAAAACAGAGAAAAGAGATATTGGATCTAATTAACGGCGATAATTTTATTGATATTTTTTTCCCCGACTATATAAAGCTTGCTTCAAATTTAGAAGAGATAGAAAAAGATATAGAGACCATGAAAGAGACACAGGCTAATTTTAAAAAATGGCTTGATGTGGGCGAGACTATCGATGCAGAGTTTGAAGTTATAAGATAGATTTTAACTTTTAATAAAATTTGGTATTATCTAAAAACGTTGTAAAAATCTAATACAATAAATAGAGGCTCATCATAACTTTACAGCTACTTTTATGTGAGCTTAAATCAAAGAGAGCCTCTAAATTTGTAAAAATTAGGTAATATAATAAGACAATTTCAGCACTAATACTTACAAAGCTAAAACAAGATCTTTTAGAGGAAAAAACAATTTTAAGAGAATTATGGACATGATATTATGGTTAGTAAAGATATAAAATAGTTTGAAAAGTGAGATTTTCAATATAATAAATAATAAATGCCCTAAAGTAAGGGCTTTTAGCTTGATATTCGGTATTTTTAGCTATGTTCAAGGTAAGTTAAAAACTTTAAAGTGAGCTCTTATTTTTATTCAATCAGATTCAAGTTTTAAAGACTTTATTCGAAACAATGATATATTGCAGTGCCATATATAAAGATATTATTGCCATTAAGCCCCATATAAAAGGACATAATAATTCACCCGCACTTTATACTAAGTTCTTCATATCATATTCTCAGATAAAAAATATCATAAAATTTCTCTCAATTTTTTCTCTAAAATTCGGAAATAATAGATATGCTTGTTTTCATCGACTAGATCATGGTTCTTATGCCTACGCTCTCTTTGAGAAAAACTCCTTAAAAAGTTTTTAACTTATCTTGAGCCATTTATATTATAATCGTTTACTAGACTTGAGACATTTCCACATTTGTTTTTAACTAAAACAGGAAAATAAATTTTTAATCTTAAATTCACCCCATTTTTAAATATCTAAATTTGGAGCAAAACCTACTATGTTTTTTATAGATAGTGGCTTATGGTGTAGCTATTTTATATAATTTTCCATAAACTCCCAATGCAGCACATATCCATCATCTGATATATATTTCTATCGTTGTAATATTGTCGGGCAACAACAATATTTTTAAAGAATCTCCAACAGCACACCCATATTTTAAAAAGATACGAAACCTGCGGAATTCCCATAGTCAATGGCTATAACAGGCATTGGCACTCGCTTTGGGGTAGAACATTTCAAGAGTTGGAGTTGTAAACACGGCTTCTAGAACTCGTTTTTTAAGTACCTATCCGGAGCCGTTACCAAAAGTACTCAGGAGAAAAAGGAGGCCTTTGAATATTTAGTACTAAAGGCTCTAGAAAGCTATATCTCAAAAAAATAATACTATATAAATTTAAGCAAGCTCGTTTAACGGGCTTGCTTAAATTATCCCAATCTACCTAATCCTTAATATTATGCTCTTTAGCATACTCTTCTATCTTATCTTTTAGATCTTTTGGAAAGCTAGGTTTATACATAGTAGGAGTTAAAGGATTTAGTCTTTTATCCAGTTTACCCGATTCATACATTCTTTTTAGTTCTTCGGGAGTGTTATAATACGGTGCGTTAGGATAACCTTCCGGAGGAGTTAGGGACATTATTTTGGATTCGAGGATATTAATATCTCTATTTAAGATAACCTGCTTGTATTCCTTTTCGTCTGGCTCAGCCACATCATACGGCAAAGCCTCATCCCTTAGAGCTTCTTCAACGGCCTTTACAAATTCTTCTCTGGTTTTCTCGTTTGCGTCTGCATCTCTTGGATCTAAAAATTTACCCTTTTCTTCCACTTGTTCCCTAAAATACCTCATTACTCCGCCATCTGGGTCTAGTGCAACTCCGCTTTTTGAAAAATCCATAATAAAATCGCTCCCTATTATCTCATCCAGATAAGGTATCATACCGTATTGGTCTAGAGGAGGATTTTCGTAGAGGGCTTGGAATTCTAAGGAGCGGGATAGGTTTTTGTTTGATCCAGACATATAAGCAGAAGTAGAAAAATATCTAGCCAGTACTTTTAAAGCATCTACTTCTCCTAGTTGGGCCGCTAAGAATACGGATTGTCTAGCTCTTGATTTAAAGCCTGAGTTATTAAGAACGGTAGCTGAAGCAAATGCTCTTTTATCTCCTAATATCCCTGCGCACACTCTCCACTCTCCCGAAAATAGTCTTGATTTTAAAGTATCTACGTTTCTCTCCACCGTATCGTAAATATCTTTGTATTCGGGTTTAGTTAGTCTTCCTT
>CALCKS010000241.1 GCA_937965895.1 uncultured Campylobacter sp. | reverse complement strand
CCCGTCGCAGCGCATATGAAATCGCATATTATGAATTAGAAAATATAAATTTATCAAATTGGTTTGAGGTATTACAAAAGTATTATAAGGAGGGAAAAACGACCGAAGAAATACTCATAAAAGAGCTAAAAGCTAAAAAACCGATCCAAAAAAATATCTGAAAATATCTTCGGACGGCGCAGGCTTCGGATTTGATAGGCCGATAGTCCTTATTAACGGTGATGATAAAACAGTTACAGCCGATTTATTACTAGATAAATTTGTTTTAATTAATAAAAATTACTTGCGTTATAATCACAGCGAATACTTACATGATAGAGCAGAAATCGATGTTATTACTAAAAAACATTATAAAGATAGGAGCAAAGTAATACTATTTGATACGAAAAAAGAGGGTAAGGAATTCGATAACTGCGGAAATCTAAATTATCCATTGGAAAAATATTATTTGCGTAGTAGAGAGGCAAAAGTCGGTTGAAAGATCGCTTCAAAACAAAATTTTAAAAAGCCTTAGCCACGCAAATTTTACTTTTAAAATTTTAAAATTAGCGCCTAAATTTATGCACCGTTTGCATTTGCGTTCGCGCCCGTTTGTTTGCTCGTTTTCGTGATTTCGTATATGTTTAACGAAAAGAAAGCCTAGCCGTCAAATTTAAGCGCCAAAATTTATAAAATCAAGGAGGTCAAATTTAACGGCCAGCGTTCAAATCAAATTTGACTTTACAAAATTTGAGCCGATAGATTTAATGGCCAAACTTACCGCTCGCGGCTCAAATTTGCTCGTAAAATTTAGCCAAAACGGCCGTATGTTACAAAGCGCGCTTAGTTTCGGCTCAAATTTTCCCTGATTTTGCTCTTTATCGCCTCTAGATCCTCGCCCCCAAATCTCATCAGCGTCCGCTCCACGCCGTGCTTTATCATCCCCTCTTTGTCGCACGGCACGAAGTCCCAGTCCTTTTGAAATACCGCGTGCTTGCCCATAGTTTGGTTGCCGTTGCGCTGCGTGTAGCCGCTTTCGTTTAGATCGTTATCCCACGGCCCCCACTCAAACGCCCCGCTAGGCCCAAACAGCGCAATCACGGGCACGTCGTTGGCTGCGGCTAGGTGCATGATCGCCGTATCCACGCCGATAAACATCGCGGAGCGCTTTGATAGCGCGGCGGTTTGCTTTAGGGTGAGTTTGCCGCCTAGATTTACGGGGCTAGAGGAGCACAGCGCCAGCACGTCGTCTAGCTTTTTTAACTCGGCGTCGTTGTTATCGGCCGTTAGCACCACTCGTGCGCCAAGGCTCTCGCAAAAGTCGATTATCGCAGCCATAGTTTCGTTATCCGCGCACTTAAACATCCAGCGGCTAGTTAGGTGCACGTGGATAAATTTAGGCGACAAATTTAGATGTCTGATGCACTTGGGGTCAAAATATACGCTCACTCTTTTGCTGCTAGGCTCGTGTCCTAGCGCGGCCAAGGCGTCTAGATTTCTATCCACGGTGTGGCGCAGACCGCCTATTTTAGGGGCTTTGTGCGTTATTATTTTATTTACGGTCTTGTTTTTGCCCTCAAAGCCCACGATGGTTTTTATCTTGGCGTATTTGGCGACGATGATGCCGCGGTCGCCCGTCGTGGTCTGCACCGCGATGTCGTATTTTTGCTTTTTGATAGCGCGGATAAACTTTAGCTCGCGCCAAAGTCGCTTAAAAAAGCCGACTTCTTTTATATTTGCGCGGTCGTAGACGTGGATGTTTTGGATGTTCGGGTTACCCTCGATCATCGCCTCGGTACCCTTGTTTAGTGCGAAATCTATCTGCGCGTCAGGGTAGATGCGGCGCAGGTTTTCGATGAGCGGAGTCGTGAGCAGCACGTCGCCGATGTTTCTAAATTTCATAACTAGGATTTTGATTTTTTTATCTTTCATTTTATGTACTTCCAAAATGTATATTGCGCGTAAAGCCTTGCTATCACGTAGCCGCGCCAGCCCTCGCGCCAGCCGCCCTTTAGGAAAAATAGCTTAAAAAACGTCCACGCGGGATTCAAAACTGCCTTAAATTTGTTTGATTTTGCGCCCTTTGCGCCAAGGCTCGAGTAGCGATTTTGCTTATCGATAAACTGCTCGATGCTATCGTAGGCGTAGTGTTTGAAGTGGTTTTTTAGCCTGCCGATTTCGTTTTTTGGAGCGGTTAAATTTGCGCCGTTTGCGGTGTTTGCTTGGATTTGTTCGCCCGTTTTTGCCACGCTTTTTAAAACGACCTTTTCATGTATCTCGCGCCCGTCAAATTCCGCCTGCGTCTTGTCAAAAAGCCTAACCGTGCAGTCGGGGTAAAGCCCCATCGTGCGCACTTCTTTGCCGAAAAATATATTTGCGCGCGCCACCTCGTACGCGCAAAACTCTGGACGCTGCAAAATTTGCAAAATTTCCTCTCTCAGCGGCTCTAAAATCACCTCGTCGCTATCTAGCACGAAAACCCAGCGATTACGCGCTAGATCGACGCCCAGCTGCTTTTGCGCGCTAAATCCCAGCCACTTTTGCTTGTGAAATTTGACGTTTTTAAACCCAGAGCAAATTTGCTCCGTAGCGTCCTGCGAGCCGCTATCGACCACGACGACTTCATCTGCGAATTCGCAGCTTTTTAGCACCTCGGCGAGATATTTTTCGCTATTAAGCGTGAGGATAACGACGCTTAGCATTTATAAATTTCCTCGTTAAAATGCTTAAATCGTTTGTGAAACCAAAAATACTCGCTAGGCTTCTCGCGTACGGCAGCCTCGGTGGCATCGGCTTGCGCTTGCGTGGCTTTTAGCACGGCTTCGTCTTTGTCAAAATCCCTAATATCAATCGGCGGGAAAAAGCAAATTTCGCTGAGGTTTGCCCCTTTTTCGCGGATAAAGGTGGGCACGATGAGTGCGTCCGTTTTTTGCGCGAAAATGCTAACTGCGGGCGTATGCAGGACCCTTCGTCCGAAAAATTTAACCTCTACGCCTTCCTCTTTGGCGGTGTTTTGATCGACTAGGATACCGACTAATCGGTGCGCCTTGACCGCTTTTAGGATTTGCTTGGCGCCGCCCATTTTATCGATTAGCTCGATATCAAAGCGGGTGCGATTTGCCGCCAAAATGCGCTGCATGACCGCGCTATCAAGCGCGCGTCCGACGATGCTAACGCCTCCAAATTTTGCCGCCATCGCCAGCGAAAACAGCTCCCACTGCCCGTAGTGCGCGGTTTGTACGATGATTGGGCGGCCCGATGCGAGCGCGTTTTGAAAGATTTGCTCATTTTTAAATTCGACTTTTTCTAGGATTTTTTCCTTGCTCGCGTTTTGGTTTTTTATAAAATTTACCGCAAATTTGGCGTAGTTTTGGTACGTATCTTTGATGATTTGCTCTTTTTGCTCGGCTGTTAGCTCGCCCGCGTAGGCGAAATTTAGATTTGCTCTGATGATTTTTGTGTGCTTGGCGTCAAATTTATAAAACAAAAACGCGATGAAATTTAAAAAAGGATTTAGCAAAAACGCGGGCGTAACGGTAAAGATAAATTTAAAAAATCTATAAAGCCAAAGGTAAAATAAATCACGCATCAAGTAGCCTTTTTGCCGCGTTTGCGATAGCCTGCGGCGCGATATCTCGCACGCAAAAGTCGCTTTTGTCTATCTTTTTCGCATCTATTTTTTTGCCCGCGTCAAGCGTTAAATTTACGGGCGTTGCGTAGGTGTTTCGCTCTGCGGGTCGGTTGCCAAAAAGCGTGATAGAGGGGTGATTTTGCGCCCAGGCGATATGCGTCACGCCGCTATCGTTGCCGATAACCAGATCGCAGCTTGAGATGAAGCTTACAAGCTCTTTTAGACTCAAATTTAGAGTTTTCGCGTTTGAGTTTTTTATCAAATTTAGAGCCTCTTTTTCCTCTTTTTCGCCGTTAAAGCAGACGAAAATTTCATTTTTCGGCTCGTCTAGCAGCGCGATAACATCGCTAAATTTATCGTAAATTTTACTCAGTTCGCTAGCAAAGGGTGCTATCAAAATTTTCTTTTTTGAGCTATCAAATTTACTTTGCCGGGCGCTAAAGCAAGGCTGTTTGGCTAAAATTTCTTCCTCGCTAAAACTAAACCCCAAAGCAAAAGCCGTAAGGCCCAAATTTCGCAAGATGATGTTTTTGGAGTAGTCGCAGCTAAATTTATGCCCGTAAAACATCGCCGCTAGCGGCTCTTTCACGCTAAATTTATCAAATCCGTAACTGTTTTTTCCAAGAAGCTTCGCAACCGCGGCGGATTTGAGAAGTCCTTGCAGGTCGATGACGTAGTCAAATTTGCCCTCTTGCTTAGCGGACGCGATCAGTTCCAAGCTTTTTTTGTATTCGCCGTTTTTTAGCGGTAGCGATACGACGTGCGAAATTTGCGGACAAAGGAACAAAATCTCGCTAAATTTAGCGTCGGCAAACCACGTTATTTTCGCTTCGGGCAAGTGTTTTTCGATAAACTGCAAAATAACTACCGCGTGGACGATGTCGCCCAGGGCGGAGAGCTTGATAACGGCGATGTTTGGGCTTAAATTTTTACTCATTTACCGCTTTTATAAAGATTTTTAGCTATCATTTTAGGCAAAAATAGCTAAAAAAGGTTTGAAATGGCTAAAAATTATATCTGCGTTTTTGACTGCGAGACGGTGCCCGACACCGCGCTTTTGCGTAAAATTTACGGGTATGAAGGAAGCGATGCAGAAGTGGCGAGGCAGGCGTTTGCCGCGCAAAAGGCAGCAAGCGGAAGCGAGTTTTTACCCGTGATGTTTCACCGCGTCGTGGCGATTTCAGCTGTGATGGCGGACGAGTACGGTAAATTTTTGCGCGTAAGCACGATGAAAGGCGCAAACGAGCGCGAAATCCTAAATAAATTTATCGGTTTCGTAAATTCGCACAACCCGCGCCTGGTGAGCTTTAACGGACGGGGTTTTGACCTGCCGATGATTTTAACTCGCGCGATGAGGTACAACGTCTCGTTTCCGAGCTTTTACGAGGTCGAAAACAAGGAGCTTGGCAAGGGCAAATGGGAGGGCAACTACCGCGACAGGTACAGCGGCAAATTTCACTTTGATCTGCTCGATCACGTGAGCGAGTTTGGCTCCGTGCGCGGGCTAAAGCTCGATACGCTATGCGCTAGCCTAAATTTGCCAGGCAAATACGACGTGCACGGCGATCAGGTGATGGAGCTGTTTTTTGACGGCAAGATAGATAAGATCAACGAATACTGTGAAAGCGACGTGCTAAACACCTACTGGCTTTTCCTAAAATACGAGCTTTTGCGCGGAAATTTGACGCTTGATGATTACGCGGACGATATCTCGGTGATGAGCGAGTGGCTCGCGGCAAACTGCACGCAGATGGGCTATACGCCGGTATTTTGCGAGGCGGTCGATCGCGAGCTGGTGCGCCTTGAAACGCAAAACTACGAGGATGAGCCGGAGCTTGACGAAGACGGCGATCAAGCCGGGACAGAGGAATACTACACCGAAGAAAATATGCCCGAGATAAATTTGGACGAGCAGTGAGAACGGGCACAAATTTAGCGTATTTTACTGGTTTGGCTAAATTTAAACGGCTTGCTTTTGTTAAAGCGTAATTTGATTTCAGTAAGTATATATAGTTTAATATTTATAAAATAAAAGGATAACCGATGTATAAAAAGATCGTAGCTTTTTCGGCGATATTTGCATTGCTATTTTCAGGTTGCGCAGATAAAAGCGCCGGCGTCAAAAAAATAGACGAGATACAAGGACTTTATGCGTATAACGACGGATACTACGTCGTCGGCGACAAATATAGCTTTAGGCTAAACGAAACGGCAAAAATAGACGAAGCCAAACGCTTTTACGCTAGCGAGTTTGCAAATGACATAAAAGACGATTTTGCGTCTATTTGCATATACGGCAACGATAAAAAGATGGTCGGAACATACATCATTTTTCTTGATAAAAAGCTATTTTCGGATGAGAGATACGCTGCGCTAAAAACGTCATTTGAGATGTTTGATCCAAACAAAAATATGCAAGGGTCTCAGACTATAAAAAACTTTTTGGAGTCCGGATACATAACCGGTTATTACTATCTGAGCGGAAGTACGGCAAACATAAGCGACGCTAAAAGAAAAGAAATTTTAACCTCGGGTAAATTTCAAAATCCAATCAAAGTATATACGAATGTAGATTGCGAAAAAATAGGCGCAAGCAGCAGCGGTGCGGGGATAGATCTCGGCGGTGCCGCGATGATCGTTGGTTTGCCCGTCGCTAGCGCGGGTATGATAGTGGCTTTTCCCGCCGTATTTGTAGTCGGGGCGGCTTTTTACGGTACGTTTTTCGTGGGTTGGGGACTTGGATGTTTGCTTGGCTTAGCGCGTTGTTCATAGAGTCGGCGCTAATTTTATTTGCGAGCTTTGATTTTTAAAATATGCTAAAATAGCGTCAAATCACAAAGGAAAAAACATGAAAATTTTAGTAACCGGAACGGCGGGATTTATTGGATTTCATTTGGCAAACGCCCTAGTAAAAAGGGGCGACGAGGTCGTCGGATACGACGTGATAAACGACTACTACGACGTAAATTTAAAGCTCGCGCGCCTAAAAACGGCCGGTTTTGACGTGAGCGAGATAGACTATGGCAAGCTTACCACCTCAAAAACGCAGCCTAATTTAAAATTTATAAAGGCCGATCTAGCCGATGGCGAGACAATGAAAAAGCTTTTTGAGAGCGAAAAATTTGACTGCGTCGTAAATCTAGCCGCTCAGGCGGGTGTGAGATATTCGCTCATCAATCCGCAAGCCTACATCGACAGCAATATTACGGGATTTATGAATATCCTTGAGTGCTGCCGCCACAACCAAACCGCAAATTTAGTCTACGCAAGCTCTAGCTCGGTCTACGGCCTAAACGAAAATATGCCTTTTAGCACGCACGAAGGCGTAAATCACCCGATCAGCCTCTACGCCGCGACTAAAAAAAGTAACGAAATGATGGCGCATACGTATTCGCATCTCTTTGGCGTGCCGACTACGGGACTGCGATTTTTCACCGTTTACGGCCCGTGGGGACGCCCTGATATGGCGCTGTTTTTGTTCGTAGACGCCGCGCTAAAAGGCAAGAAAATCGACGTCTTTAACTACGGCAAGATGAAGCGCGACTTTACCTACGTGGACGACATCGTAAAGGGCATCATAAAATGCATCGACAACCCTGCAAAACCAAATCCGGCGTGGGACGCGAAGCACCCGGATCCTGCCACCTCTAGCGCGCCGTTTAAGGTCTATAATATCGGCAACAACAGCCCCGTCGAGCTCATGGACTACATCAAGGCCGTCGAGATAAAAATCGGCCGCGAGATAGAGAAAAACTTCCTTCCGCTGCAAGCCGGCGACGTGCCTGCGACCTTTGCGGACGTGAGCGATCTGGTCGCGGACTTTGAGTATAAGCCAGCAACTAGCGTAAATGACGGAGTGGCGAGGTTTATCGAGTGGTACTGCGAGTTTTACGGGGTTAAAATTTGAGATTTTTCGCGCTCTTGCTGGCCGCCTTTTTAAATTTAGCTCTAGCGGCGCAGAGCGAAAATATAAGCAGCGCGGTGAGCGCAGATGCCGCTAAAAAAGCTAAATTCGAGCTTTTAAAACTTAGCGAATACAAAGGCCAAAACGTCGGCGGCTGGCTAGCTAGCGAGAAGCTTGACGGCGTGCGCGCCTACTGGGACGGGCGAAATTTGCGTTCACGAAACGGTAAAATTTTAGCTGTGCCTGAGGGCTGGAGCGCGCATTTTCCGCCATTTGCGCTTGACGGTGAGCTTTACACGGCGCGGGGCGAATTTGAAAAAATACAATCGATCGTGATGGATAAAACGCCCAGCGCCACGGCGTGGAGCGAGATCAAATTTTATGTTTTCGACGTGCCTGAGGCTAGCGGCGGACTTTTAGAGCGGCTTAGTGAGCTTGAAAAATTTATCGCAAAGAACCCGCAAGCCGGGCAAAATTTAAAGATAATCAAGCAGGTAAAAGTAAAAGATAACTCCGAATTTGAAGCATTTGCGGAGGCCGTCATCGCAAAGGGCGGCGAGGGTGCCGTCGTGCGCGAGCCAAATGCGCCGTACGAGCGAAAACGAAGCAAAAACGCGCTGAAATATAAAAAATTTAAAGACGCCGAGTGTGAGGTGATCTCAATAAATAAAGGCAGCGGCAAATACGCCAATTTTGCTGGCTCGCTCACCTGCAAGGCACTTGGTAGCAAAGATGATAAAGAAAAAGCTGGCGAGCCAAAAGAGGGCACTATCTTTAAAATAGGCTCAGGGCTAAGCGATGAAAATCGTCAAGAGCCACCAAAGATAGGCTCTATCATCACATATAAATTTCAAAATTTAACCTCTAATGGCAAGCCAAGATTTCCTATATTTTTAAGGGTTAGAGAGGATTAAATTTCGCCCGCGATCTCTTTTAATGCCCTAAAAGAGTCAAGCTGCGCATCCTCGTCAAAAATGAAGCTTTGAGCCATGATCTCATCGACTTCAAGTCTATTTTGAAACTCTAAAATTTGCTCTTTAACGCTTTGCTTTGAGCCTATAAAAGAGCACGCCATCATCTCTTCTGTGACACTTCTTTCTCTATTTTTTAGCTCTATTTGCCTAAAGTCGATCGGCCCAAAATGTGGAGCCTTGGCACCTGTTTTGTAAGACGCAGCAAAGACTTCGTCGTTATCCTTTTTTGGTGGCTGCAAATACTCTTTTTCGCCAGTTACTACGTTTAAGAAAAACTGCGTTTGCGTAGTGGCTAAACTCCTTGCTAGCTCGTCACTTTGGGCTATTATCACATTTGCTCCTGCGATGACATAGGGCGCTTTTAAAAAGGGCGATGATTTGAAATTTTGACGATAAATTTCTACCGCTTTTTCTAGCGCACGCGGTGCAAAGTGCGACGCAAAGGCGTAAGGCAGGCCAAACTCAGCCGCCACGTATGCGCTATATATGCTTGAACCAAGTATGTAAATAGGCGGAAAATTTTCAATTTTTGGATAGGCTTTTACGGCTCTTTTGGCGTTAAAATAGTCCATTAATTCGTTTATTTGCATATCAAATTCTATCTCTCTGGCACCGCGTCTAAGCACTGCAGCCGTATCTTGATCAGTCCCTGGAGCTCTGCCTAGTCCAAGATCTACGCGGTTTGGAAATAGCGTCTCAAGAGTGGCGTACTGCTCGGCGATAGAATAGGGGCTGTGGTTTGGTAGCATCACGCCGCCAGAGCCCACACGCAAGCTTTTTGTGTGCTCTAAGATGTGTGCGATGATGAGCTGCGTGGCTGAGCTTGCTAAATTTTGCATGTTGTGATGCTCGGCAATCCAGTAGCGCTTCATGCCGATATCTTCGGCAAATTTAGCCAGTCTAATGGCTGCGTCTATGGCAGTTTTTGCGTCACCGCCTTGTTTTATCGGTAGTAAATTTAAGATTGAGAGATTTATTTTTTATCCTTTTTTTGTAGATGAGAGATTATAAAGATTAAATTTAAATAAATTATAAGTATATTTTAAATTTATAAAGGCAAAGATCTATCCACGCAGCCTTCAAGCAAATTTTAAAAACTAACCTTGCTTTACTTTTGTTTTACTCTATTTTTGATAAAATTACACACTTTTAATGAAAGGCTTAAACTTGAAGATTTTAGTAACAGGTGGAGCTGGATATATCGGCAGCCACGTAGTAAAAGCACTTTTAAAGCAAGGCAAAGATG
>CALCKS010000240.1 GCA_937965895.1 uncultured Campylobacter sp. | reverse complement strand
CCGGCGTGGTTTAAGCCTACCGAGTGGCTCGGCGATAAAGAAAAAACAAAGAAATATCCACTCGCGCTCAATACTCCGCACTCCCGCTTCAGACTACACTCTTAGTTAGATAACTCCATAGTTAGAAAATACGCCGAAGTAAACGGCAGAGAGCCGATATTTATCAGCCAAAGCGCAGCCAAAAAACGCGGCATCGCAACGGGAGACGTGGTTAGGGTGTTTAACGACAGAGGCGAAATTTTGTGCGGAGCGATAGTGAGCGACATAACCCAAGACGACGTCGTAATCGTATGCGAAGGCGCATGGTACGATCCTGAAGTCTACAGCAAAAAGAGCCTGTGCCAGCACGGATGCGTAAACGTGCTCACAAAAGACAAAGGCACTAGCAAGCTAGCGCAAAGCAATATCGCGCATACGAATTTAGTCCAAGTCGAAAAATATAAAGGCGCGATAAGGCCTATCAGAGCGTTTTCTAAACCAAAAATCATAGGCGCTTAAATTTGCGGCGGGGTTTAGGCTCCGCCGTTTTTAATGTTTATCATATTCGCGGTCTACCATATCGTCCACGAAGCAAATTTTAGAATCATCACCACATGGTAAGCAATCTATCATAGGCAAAGAGTTTTGCAGTAGCCGTGAACGTCGCCGATGAAGTAAATTTAATCCTTTATTTTACTAAATTTTAGCGGTTACTGACGATAATCTTTGTCGAAAAGCTTATCTAGACTGTCTTTTCTGTATTCCAAGCCCTTCAAGATCGCATCCACGCCATCTCTAGTTAGATCGCGGAATTTGACGCCCTCAAAATCAAAATACACCGTCATCCCGTTATCGCTGATTTTAATAATCCGCATAGCATATTGAGAAAGACTAAATTTATCTACACCTACGCAATCTATTAGCTCGTCGGCATATTTAGCAATTATATCCTTTATAATCATTTTTGATTTATACTGCTGCTCGGTCGCATAAGTAGCCACGCTCGGAGCTAGTTTTTCAATGTTTTTCTCATAGGCCTTAAATTTATC
>CALCKS010000239.1 GCA_937965895.1 uncultured Campylobacter sp. | reverse complement strand
CCGCCAACAAAGCCGCCGAAGAGATATCAAAACTATAAAGGAAAAATATGAAAAATTTAGCTTTTTTCGCCCTTGCCGCCGCGCTTTTTGCTGCAGTTATGAGCGGATGTTCGCAGCGCAGCTCGGTGTTAAATTTGACCCCGTATCAATCAACCTCAAACCAGATGGGCTACCAAAAAAATATCCGCATAAATAGCATTGAGGACGCTCGCGCCAACAAAAGCATCGTTGCCACGATCACGGGCAGCAACGGCAACGTCAAGGAGTACGTCACGCTACAAAACAGCATCGAGAGCTGGCTACAAGACGGCCTTAGCGCCGAGCTAAAGCGCCTGGGAGCAAATTTGAGCGACTTTGGCGATATCGTCGTGGACGTGAGGATCGTCGAGCTTAAAGCAAATCTAAGCGGCTACTCCACCGACAACCTAAAGGGCTCGGCAAAGCTCACGATAACGGTGCACAGAGGCGATCAGACAATCACCAAAAACGTCTCGCAAGAGCAGACCAAATTTGCCCCGATCCACACGAGCGGCGCGTTTAAGAGCTTTTTTGACGAGCTACTCCAAGACATCGTAAAACGCGCGGCGATCCAGATCCTAAAAAACTGATGAGATGCGCTAACTGCGGGCATCTGAGTCTGGGCGTGATCTGTCAAATTTGCAAAGATCACCTGCTCGCCTCGCCCGCAAGGACGCGCGTTTTGGACGGCGATTTTAAAATTTACAGCTTTTTTGACTACTCCGAGGTTAAAAACTTACTCCACTCAAAGCACCTATTTCACGGCTCTTTCGTCTACGGCGCACTTGCAAATTTGAGTTTTAAAGTTTTTGCTCGCAAATTTAGCTTCGGCTCGCCAGTACACGCCGTACCTATCGACGACAAAACGACTAGCGGCTACTCGCATACGGCGATCCTAGCTCGCGCGTTAAAAAGCGCGGAAATCCGTCCGCTTTACGTCTGCTTGCACGCGGATTCAAACGTCAGCTATCACGGCAAAGACCTAGCCTTTCGCCTAAAAAATCCGCGAAATTTTAAGCTTTTAAAAACGCCTAAATTTCCAGTTATCCTGATAGACGATATCGTGACGACGGGCACTACGATAGACGAAGCCAGACGGACGCTGCAAAAAGCCGGCTGCGAGGTACTTTTTGCGCTAACGCTTGCCGATGCGAGGTATTAAATTAAATTTTAATCAAATTTAAGCTAGAATCAGGCAGTAAATTTTAAGGATAAAAATGGAAGAAAATCTACTCAATCAAAATCAAGACATACAAGCCGTCGACATCGAAGAGTCGATAAAAACAAGCTACCTCGACTACTCGATGAGCGTCATCGTCGGTCGCGCCCTGCCTGATGTCAGAGACGGCCTAAAGCCCGTTCATAGACGTATCCTATACGCGATGAACAACCTAGGAGTCGGCAGTCGTAGCCCGTATATGAAATCCGCGCGTATTGTTGGCGAGACTATGGGTAAATATCATCCGCACGGCAATCTAGCCATCTACGATGCGCTCGTGCGTATGGCTCAGAAATTTTCCATGCGCTATCCGACTGTCGACGGTCAAGGAAACTTCGGCTCCATCGACGGCGACGGTGCTGCAGCGGAGCGTTATACCGAAGCTAGGATGACTAATCTCACCGAAGAAATCTTACGCGATATCGAAAAAGACACGGTTGATTTCATCCCAAACTACGACGACAGAGAGACTGAGCCAGACGTCCTACCTAGCCGCGTACCAAATTTGCTGCTAAACGGCTCTAGCGGTATCGCCGTCGGTATGGCGACGAATATCCCGCCGCACAGCCTCGACGAGCTAATCGACGGGCTTTTGCTCGTGCTTGAAAATAAAAACGCGACGCTAGAAGAGGTGATACAATATATAAAAGGTCCGGATTTCCCTACGGGCGGGATAATATTTGGCAAGAAAGGCATCATCGAGGCCTACCGCACGGGACGCGGCCGCGTCAAGCTACGCGCCAAAACCCACATCGAAAAAAAACCGAACAAAGACGTCATCGTCGTCGACGAGCTGCCGTATCAGACGAACAAAGCCCGCCTCATCGAGCAAATCGCCGAGCTGGTCAAAGAAAAACAAATAGAAGGCATCAGCGAGGTGCGCGACGAGTCCGATAAGGACGGTATCCGCGTCGTTATCGAGCTAAAACGCGACGCGATGAGCGACATCGTGCTGAACAATCTCTTTAAATCCACGACGATGGAGAGCACCTTTGGCGTCATAATGCTTGCGATAAACAACAAAGAGCCGAAGGTATTTAACCTAATCGAGCTTTTGAAGCTATTTTTAAATCACAGAAAAACCGTCATCATCCGCCGCACGATATTTGACCTAGAAAAAGCCAGAGCTAGAGCGCATATCTTAGAAGGCTTAAAAATCGCGCTAGATAATATCGACGAGGTGATCGAACTCATAAAAAATAGCGCCGATACGCCGAGCGCTCGCGAAGGGTTGGTGGCGAAATTCGGCCTTAGCGAGCTACAGGCAAACGCCATCCTAGACATGAGGCTAAGCAAGCTAACTGGTCTTGAGCGCGAAAAACTAGAGGCCGAGTTAGCCGAGCTGATGGCCGAAATCGCGCGCCTAGATGAAATTTTAAAGAGCGAAACATTGCTAGAAAAACTAATCAAAGACGAGCTGCTTGAGATAAAAAATAAATTTAAAGTGCCGCGCATCACTGAGATCGTGGATGATTACGACGACATCGATATCGAGGACCTCATCCCTAACGAAAACATGGTCGTAACCATCACGCACCGAGGCTACATTAAGCGCGTGCCGAGCAAGCAGTACGAGAAGCAAAAACGCGGCGGTAAGGGCAAGGTCGCGGTAACTACGTACGACGACGACTTCATCGAGAGTTTCTTTACGAGCAACACTCACGATACGCTGATGTTCGTGACCGACCGCGGGCAGCTATACTGGCTAAAAGTCTACAAGATCCCTGAAGGAAGCCGCACGGCAAAAGGCAAAGCGGTAGTAAATCTCATCCAGCTACAGCCTGACGAAAAGATCAAGGCGATCATCCCGACGACCGATTTTGTCGAAAGCAAATCGCTCGCGTTTTTCACTAAAAACGGCATCGTAAAACGCACAAATTTGAGCGAATTTAAAAACATCCGCTCTATCGGCGTGCGCGCTATCAACCTAGACGAGAACGACGAGCTAGTAACGGCTCTAATCGTCGAGGGCGAGGAAGAGCCGATAAATCTAATCGATGAGCTTGGCGTAGAGACCGAGATAAACGAGATAGAGGCGATAGAAGCTCAGATCGATGAAGAAAATAGCGAGGAAAACGACGAGAACGCGGCCGAAGGAAGCGACGATAGCGAAAAGATGCTATTTATCGTAACCAAAAAGGGAATGTGCCTCAAATTTAAACTCAGCAAAGTCCGCCAGATGGGCAGAACGGCTCGCGGCGTGACGGGTATTAAATTTAAAGAAGCAGGCGACGAGGTCGTAGGCGCAGCCGTCATCGAAAGCAACGAGCAAGAAGTACTAAGCATATCTCAAAAAGGCATCGGTAAACGCACTACCGCAGACGAATACCGCCTAACAAATCGCGGCGGCAAAGGCGTAATCTGCATGAAGCTAACTAACCGCACCGGCGATCTAATCGGCGTCGTAATGGTCGATGACGAACAAGATCTGATGGCTCTAACATCAAGCGGCAAGATGATACGCGTCGATATGCAAAGTATCCGCAAAGCCGGCCGAAACACCAGCGGCGTCATCGTCGTAAATGTGGACGGCGACGACGTAGTCAGTATCGCCAAGTGTCCTAAAGCCGATGATGGCGAGGATGAGAGCGGCGAAGAGACGCTAGAAAATTTAGAATGAATTTAGTGTTTTTGGAATACAATTTGCTAGTAAATTTGCAAACAAAAAAACAACTAAATTTAAAGGTTCAAGAATGAAAAAAATTACATTCGCGGTTTTAGGCGCAGTAGTATTTTTGACGAGCGGTTGCTCTTTTAACAACCCTTTTGCCTCCGACGACGCAACATCGGCAAAGCAAGACATCGTCATCCAAAAGGTCGATAAAGAGGACATCAGAAGCGTGATGAAACAAGAAAAGATGATATACGATATCGAACCGGCCGATGCGGTATTTGGCGCCGTGGGTGAGGGCATCGCTCCGACCAACACCGTCTCTCATGCCCAGTCTCTAGCCCTAGCTAAACGCGCGGCCATCGCGGATGCGCACAGACAGCTAGCCGAGAAACTCTACGGAGTCAAGATAAACTCCAAAGATACGGTTAGAGACGCGATGCTTAGGGACTCGACCATCACGGCTCAAGTAGCAGGCCTTATCAAAAACGCTTCCATCGTCGAGCACGACTTTAAAGACGGGCTATATCGCGTCAGAATGGAAATGAAAATAGACCAAAGCAAGTGGCAAGAAATTTTTGCTTACTGATTGCCGCTACGGCACTTCTTTGCGGCTCGGAGGAGTTTATCCTCTGGGCCAAAATCTCCACTAAAAATCACGCCGTCGTTTACGACGATATCGCGCTTTCAAAGGCAATGGTTCTAAGCGAGCTAGAGTATGAGTATCTATGCGAAATAGACGCCCCAAAGCAGCCTGCGCAAAGCTCGCTAGGGTTTTTAAATTTACATAAAAACGAGCTTTTCGAGTGCTTTTTGCCTTATAAATTTAAGGTCGAAGACCGCTTCGTCCAGCGCAACAAAAATATGAACTCCGCAACCGACCTCACGCTATTTCCAGTACGTTTTACGGTGAAATTTAAGCCCTCTTCGGCTATCATAAGCGTATTTAAAAACAAAGAGTAAAAGATGAATATCGTAATAGTAGAAGATGACATAAACATGCGCAAGTCCCTAGAGATCGCGCTTGGCGAATACGACGATCTAAAAATCAAAAGCTATAAAAGCGCGGTCGAGGCGCTTAAAAAAATGGGCGAGGACGTTGATCTCATCATCACCGATATCAACATGCCTCAGATGGACGGGCTGGAGTTCATTAAACGCTTGGAGGGCAAATTTGACGTCATCATAATGACTGGCAACGCGACGCTAAACAAAGCCATCGAGAGCGTGCGCCTTGGCGTCAAGGATTTTCTAACAAAGCCATTTGACGCGCAAACGCTGTACGAGGCGATAAAAAGGGTCGAAATTTTACGCCGAAAACTACCCGCTGCGAGCCTAAAAGCCGCACAAAGCGGGTCAAATTTACAGGCTGATTCGACCGATTTCGTCGCTAGTTCGCCCTCGCTTGCTAATGCGTTAAATTTAGCCTCACGCGTCGCAAAAACGGACGCTTCGGCGATGTTAATGGGCGAAAGCGGCGTGGGCAAGGAACTGTTTGCCAAATTTATCCATAAAAACTCGCCGCGCAAGGACGGCCCGTTTATCGCGATAAACATGGCCGCGATCCCCGAAAATTTGATAGAAAGCGAGCTTTTCGGCTTTGAAAAGGGCGCATTTACCGACGCTTCGGCGATGAAAAAGGGGCAGTTTGAGCTAGCAAGCGGCGGCACGCTATTTTTAGACGAGATTGGCGAGATGCCGCTAAATCTGCAGCCAAAACTCCTGCGCGCGATCCAGGAGCGCGAGATCACGCGCCTTGGCGCGACAAAAAGCATCAAGATAGACGTCCGTATCATTTCAGCGACCAATGCCGATCTGCCCGAACTCATACAAAGCGGTAAATTTAGAGAGGATCTGTTTTACCGTCTAAACACCGTTCCTGTTGCCATCCCGCCGCTAAGAGAACGCAAAGAGGAGATCTTGCCCATCGCCGAGCGCTTTTTAAAGCAAAGCTGCGAGGAGTTTAGTCTCGGTGCAAAAAGCTTTTCCGAAGCGGCTGTAAAAGAGCTAGAAAACTACGATTTCCCGGGCAATATCCGCGAGCTCATCTCCGTCGTGCAGCGAGCAGCGATTCTTAGCGAAGGCGAGGAGATACAACCGGACGACCTTTTTTTGCAGGCTCGCAGCAGAAAATAGCTTAAATTTAAGCTTCACGCGAGTAAAATAAGCGGAATTTTAGTTTAAATTTAGCCGGCCGAGACGGCGACGCTGAAAATGCGGCGTGCGACTCATCAAATTTGGGCGGTAAATTTGAATCTGCAAGAAGTTAAATTTAACCGCAAATTCGAGTTAAATTTAATGGGCAAGAGCGGTTGCGATTAGCTTTATGTCGAAAACCTAAATTTAGTCCGTGAAGCCCGATAAATCTTTAATGTTGTGTCAAACCAAATAGGCTTGTTGCAGGGCGGCTTTGCCGACCGAGAAGTAAAACCTAAACTTGGTCCGCAAAGTCGGACAAGTCTTTAGTGCGGGATCCAACCGATGGGGTTGGTCGCAGGGTGGCTTTGCCGACCGAGAAGTTAAAAGAAAGCCAAAAATAAAAAGGAGCCAAAAATGAGAAAATTTAACGTTGCCGTCGTAGGTGCAACCGGCGCAGTCGGAGAGGAGCTTTTCCGCGTTATGGAGGAGGTGGATTTCCCGGTGGGCGAGCTACTACCGCTAGCAAGCGCGAAAAGTGCGGGCACCCAAATAGAGTTTAAAGGCAAAAATCACAAAGTTGTGGAGCTCACCGAAACCATTTTTGATGAGCACGAGATCGACATAGCATTTTTTAGCGCGGGTGGATCTGTGTCCGAAAAATACGCTAAATTTGCAGCCGCCAGCGGCGCCGTAGTGATCGACAACACCAGCCATTTTAGGATGGACGCGGACGTGCCGCTAGTCGTACCCGAGTGCAACCCGCAGGACATCGCGCAGTGGAAAACCCGCGGCATCATCGCCAACCCAAACTGCTCGACCATCCAAATGGTGCAAATTTTAAAACCGCTAGACGATGCGTACGGCATCAACCGCGTGGACGTCTCGACCTATCAGGCGGCTTCGGGCGCGGGCAAAGAGGGCATGGAGGAGCTAGTCACGCAGCTACAAAAGTTTTTCGAGTTTAAGCTCGACGAGTGCGAGCCGAAGGTCTTCGCGCATCAGCTAGCCTTTAACGTCATCCCGCACATCGACGTATTTTTAGACAACGACTACACTAAAGAGGAGATGAAAATGGTCAATGAGACCCAAAAAATCCTCCACAAAAATATGGAAGTGAGCGCAACATGCGTGCGCGTGCCGGTGCTTCGCAGCCACTCCGAGGCCATCACGATTCACTTTGATAGAGACGTGGACGCCGCAGCTGCGCGCGAAATCCTGCGCAAGGCGCCTAGCATCGTGGTCGTAGATGAGCCCACCGCGAAAAAATACCCGATGCCAAGCATCTCAAGCGACACCAACGAGACCTACGTCGGACGCATCCGCACGGACAACTACCGCAAAAACATCCTGCATCTATGGTGCAGTGCCGACCAGATCCGCGTGGGAGCGGCGACCAATGCCGTAAGAATCGCGCAAAAATGGATAGAGATGCAGGAGTAGCCTGCCCGCATTTTTTAATTTTGCCGAATTTGCGCTTTTATTTGGCGTAAATTCGGCTAAAATTTGATTATCTTAAAATATAAAATCGAGTTTTTCCGATACGAATTTTCTACTAGCTTTTTAAATTTGACGCTTAAATTTACCAGCATCTTTACGGCGCAAATCGCCGCAAGCAAACAGTACCGTCAAATTTACGCAATCAAATTTAATAAACTCAAATTTGACTCGCCCGTCAATCGGCCGCGGCTCGTCTAAAAGGGCATTATAAACCGCGCGAAACTCAAATTTAACCCCGCCCGATAACAACCCAAACCGCACGCGCCGACCCAAATCCACGCCCTAGCTTTAAGGAAAATATTATAAAATACGCGTTTTATTTTTAAAAAAAGGAAATTAATGCGTAGAGCTTTTGAAAAAATCCTACTCTTTAGCAACAACTTCACACTCCTGCCAGTAGTGTTCGGCTTGCTTGGCGCGATCGTGCTTTTCGTCATCGCCAGCTACGACGTAGGCAAGGTATTCGTCGCCGTTTATCACTACTTTTTCGGCGATTTTCACCCGGAGAACTTCCACTCCGACGTCGTCGGCAAGATCGTGGGCGCGATCGACCTCTACCTCATGGCGCTCGTGCTTTACATCTTTAGTTTCGGCATTTACGAGCTGTTTATCTCCGAGATCGAGGAGCTCAAGCAGTCCAAACAGAGCAAAGTCCTCGAGGTGCACTCGCTCGACGAGCTCAAGGATAAACTGGGCAAAGTCATCATCATGGTGCTTATCGTTAACTTTTTCCAACGCGTTTTGCACGCAAATTTCACCACTCCGCTTGAGATGACCTATCTCGCGGCCTCGATTTTGGCGCTTTGTTTGGGACTTTATTTCCTGCACAAAGGCGAACACTGAGGCCTTTTGCGAGCTTGGCTTCGGGCTCGCTTTTTAAATTTCGATTCAAATTTTACCGCCGTGCCGCATGTGAATAACTTTTAAATTTCGCCTTTATCATTAAGTTTTATTTCAAAATTCCCTCAAATTTAAAGCTATATAAATTTAAGTTCTATTTTAGCGATAAATGCCGATTTTAAGGGCTTTAGGGATTAAATTTAAGATTACAAAATTAACCAAAATAATATAAATTATTTCACTTTTCACTCCGTGAAAAAAACGTGAAAAGTTACGTTTAGTTTCAGTCCTTTATAAGCAAATTTGACGCAGTTAAATTTGATCGGCACGACCCATATCTTTACGGCATAAACCAAAATTGATTTGAATTTTCGGGTTGTAAATCGGGAGTTAGATTTGATATCTCAAAAGGATAGGCATAAATTTAAAACGGCGCACGCTTGCCGCATACGCCGCCAAGGGGTAATTTTTAGACCAAAGCGCCGCCTAAAATCAGTCAAATAGCGAATTTACGCTTTCGTTATGATACACGCGTCTGATCACTTCGCCGAAAATCGGAGCGACGCTGAGCACTTTTATCTTCTCGTTTTCTTCGCGAAGCGGTATCGTGTCTGTCACCACTAGCTCGTCTAGCGCGCTATCTGCGAGGTTTTCGTATGCTTTGCCAGAAAGCACCGCATGCGTGCAGCACGCCATCACGGAGGTTGCGCCGCGCTCTTTAAAGACTTTAGCCGCCTTTACTATCGTGCCGCCCGTATCGATCATATCATCGACCAAGATCACGTCCTTGCCCGCCACGTCGCCGATCACGTTCATTACTTCGCTCTCGTTAGCTTTTTCGCGGCGTTTATCGACAATGACGATGTCGAGATTTAGGGCTTTTGCGACGCTTCTAGCGCGCGCGACGCCTCCGATGTCGGGACTAGCGATGATAGGATTTTTGAGATTTTTGTTTTTGATGTGGTCGTTAAAGATGATCGAGCCATAGAGGTTATCGACCGGGATGTCGAAAAAGCCCTGAATTTGGCCCGCATGAAGATCGATCGTGACGACGCGGTCGATGCCCGCCGTTTGCATCATATTTGCCACGAGCTTTGCCGTGATAGGCACGCGAGGAGCGGCTTTGCGGTCTTGGCGCGCATAGCCGAAATACGGCACCACAGCCGTTATCGAGCTAGCCGAGCTGCGCTTAAGCGCGTCGGTTAGGATCAAAAGCTCCATCAAATTTACGTTTGCAGGCGCGCAGGTAGGCTGGATGATAAAAATATCCTTGCCGCGCACGCTCTCGCCGATCTGCACGCTGATCTCGCCGTCACTAAAGCGCTTGATCGTAGCTTCGCTAAGCGGAAGCGATAAATAGTGTGAAATTTTCTTTGAAAATGCCGGATTTGCGGTGCCCGAAAAGATTTTGTAACCTCTCATAACGATTGACCTTTATAAAATTTTTATCTAATTTTACCGAACTAAAACTTAAATTCGTAGATTTTTGCGGATAAATTTTATCTTTTGTCGGCTCAAATTTCAGTTTTTGGCGCGCTAACTCGGGCTACCGACGAACTAATCTTTTTAAAAGTTATACGGTGCCGACTGTTTTAATAGAGCTATTTTTGAGACAAATTTGACCTCTAGCTTTAAAATATCGCGAATTTATCTCGCGTCAAATTTGGCCTTAAAAACTGCAATCCTGAAAACGTGCAATTGAAGCTTTGCTAGAGCTTGGCGTCAAATTTGACTAAATCAAATTTAGCATTTTTGCGGTGCGTGTCTTGGTGTGTCAAATTTGCAAATTTATCCGCAAAATGCTCTTCGCGTAAGCAAAGCGGATAAACGATTACGCACTCAAAATCAAGCAAAACCATACGACAAAGGCCGCGGATACTCAAATTTAGTCAGCCACGCCCATCATCACGCTTGAGTATTCGCCCTGCTTGACGTCCGTTTTTTCAGGCTTTTTGACAGTCATCCTATCCTCGGCCAGTCCCGCCTGCGCTAGGGCTGCCTTGATAGCCTGAGCTCTTGCGTTAGCAAGTTCCAGCAGCTGCTCTTTTTTCACCTCGATGTCTTTTAATGCGGCCTCTCTCAGCACCTTTTCGTCGGTACTTTTTTCTTTTGGAGCCAGCGATGCGAGTGCTCCTGCGTAGTCCTTACCTGTTTGATTCATCGTTTGGCTTATTTTTTCGTTTAGTTTCGCATTTTTTAGAGCCGTTATGTCCACGTCCGAGTAAGCAGGCGTGATGCTTAGTTTCATCTTAGGCTTTGCCGTCGTTAGCTTGATAAAATCAGCTATTTTAGCCTGCTCAGATACGATGAGCTCGGCATTTGCAGGCATAAAGTCAATAGTGTTTAGATCCTTGCTACTTAGTCCGAGCATATTACCCAAAAATCTAAACGGAGCCAGCGTGATGTCGGCAAATAGCTTCTTTACAGCTTCCCAGACGATGCCGCCGTATTTAAAATCAGGGTCATTTAGATCGCCCTCCACCGGTAGGTCAATGTTTATCTGGTTGTTTTGATCACTCAGGATCGAGATGGCAAGCGATAGGGGCAGGTTTACCGCGTCCTTAGACTCGACCTTTTCGCCAAGCGTGAGCGTGTCTAGATTTACGACGTTGCTGCCGTTTAGCTTAGAGTCCTTAACATCGTAGTTTAGGGTCAAATTTAACTTGCCTTTTTCTATCTTGTAGCCCAAAAACTGTCCGCTATATGGCGTCACGTCGACTAGATCGATGTCTTTAAAGCTAAATTTAACCTCCGTGCTCTTTTTAGGATCATACGGCAGCAGCTTAAGTCCGATCTTGCTAAAGCCGCTCTTGCCGACTACGCCCTCAAACGTACCCATCGTCGGGCGAGTGCTATCGATGTCCATCAGCACGCCTTCTAGCTTGGTGATCTTAGTTGCAAACGGCATAAATAGCGACGCGTCGGAGAAGTCTACGTCGCCGTTTTCTATGAGGATGTTTTTGATAGCGAAGTCAAACTCGCCCTCTTTTTTCTGCTGTTTTGCGGCCTCGGTAGGTTTTTCGTTTTTAGAAGCGGTTTGTTTTGCGTCCGCATTTTGCGTGCTTTTGCTCCCACTCTTTTTCACGAGGCGACTTAGGTTAAATTCGCGCTCTTTATTTAGGTGCGTCTTTAAAAACGGCGCGCTCAGAGTCACGCGCTCTAAATTTAAGAAATTTTTCGCAAACGAAATTTTAGATAGTTTGAGGTTTTTAAAGGCAAAAACCTTATCGCCAGAGCCGTCCGCAAGCTCGATATTTGCGATGTTTGCTTTGCCGCTTACCGAGGCGTCCGCGGCGTATTTTACGCTTAGCTCGGCGTTTAGCTCGCCGCTTTTTAGGCTCGCGTCCAGATAGTTTTTAGCGTAGGCGAAGTAGTGAGGCAAATTTGCGTCGTTTAGCTTCACGTCCGCCTCGATATTTAGGGGCTCTGGCATGATTTTACCGCTGATGGCTAAATTTAGCTTTTGCGAGCTTTTCATGTCGATTTTGGCGCTTACGGGCGCAGCTAAATTTTCGCTGATATTTTGCAAATTTATATTTAGTCCGTCAAATTTGTGCGCTATCTTTTGCCCCTCGAATATATGCGTCACGCCGATATCTGCACCCGTAACTGCAACATTTTTGACATTAAATTTAAATTCGCTCTTTGTATTTTGAGCGCTTTTTTGCTCGGTTTTTTTACTCTTTTTCGCGGCGGTTTTTTCTACCGCTTTTTGAGATTTGGCAGGTTTTTTCGCACTTGATTTTTTTGCGGAGGCTTTTTCGCCGTTTAAGCCGAGCTCGCTAATAGCGCTAAGTTCGCCGTTTTCTTTTATATCGGTTGCAAATTTAGGTTTATTTATGCTGACGCTTTCGATACGAAGCGCCGTTTTGGCTAGATCTAGATCTGCGTCCTTCACGCCTATTTCAGCGACGGCGGCGATCTCTTTATTTTTAGTTTTTAGCGCGATTTTCTGAGCTTTTATTTCGCCGATAGAAGCCGTGCTGGCGTTATTTTCCAGCGTAAATTTAGGCGCGTTTATAACGAGCTTTTCTAGGCTTGCCGCGCCGTTTTTACCGACCGGGGCGGAGGCGGCGCTAAGAGTTAAATTTTTTAGGCTAGCTGCGATATTTTGCCCGTTTATTTTCGCGCCCAGCTCGCTTGCGTTTGTGTCTTTTAGCTTTATCTCGCCGAAGCTTTTTTCGGTCAAATTTATCCCGCTAACGCCTAGGGTTTTTAGCGCTGCAGACGCGTTTATATCGCCTTTTTCATTCATATCCGCCTTCAAAGCGACGCCGCTTAAATTTAGACTGTTTAAATTTGCCTGCGCCTCGCCTTTAAAGCTCGTGTTTTTAAATTTTATCTCGCCGATATCGGCCGCGAAGCTCCTTTTTTCGCTAGCATCGGCACTTATCTCGATGCTCGGCAAATCAAGCTCCTCTAGGCTCAAATTTTGCCCATCAAGTTGCGCTTCAAACGACTTTAAATTTAAAGCGGCGTTTTTTAATGCAGCCTTGATAACGCCGCCGTCCGCGCTTAGTTCGTAGCTAGTTTTTGCGTTTATGAGCGCGCCGTTTATGCGCAGATCTTGCGTGTCGATGAAGCTAAGAGCGACGGGGCGGACGTTAAAGTCCTTTAGGCTAAGCTCGCCGTAAACTCGAAGCGGCGCAAGGTCGATGCCGCCCTGCCAGTCTAGCTTTTGCGCTAGCGTGGAGTTTGCGTCGAAAACGTGCTTGCCCGCGCTATTTTGCTCGGTATTTATGCCTGAAATTTCGTAGTTTATGCCCTCAAATTTGGCGCTAAAAGGCTGTTTTAAACTCTCGTCCGAGTAGGCAAACGAGCCGCCGATTATCTTTGTGCTGTTTAGGGCGAAATTTATGCTGCTAGTTTCGTTATTTTCGGTGCTAGTAGCGTTTGACTCGCCTAAAAACGCGGCCAAATTTAGCGTGCCGTTTTTATCTCTAGCGATATTTACGCTTGGACTCTCAAGGCGCAAGATATCAACCTCCGCGAGCTTGTTAAATAGCGAAAAAGGCTTAAGCTTGACGTCGATTTGCTCCGCGCTAAAAAGCGGTGCGGTCGTGTTTAACTCAGGGCGTGTGACGTTTAGCTCGAAGGTAAAGGGGTTAAATTTAGCCTCCGCTACGCTAAGGCTCGCGTTTATATCTTTTAGCTTTGCGGGCAAGGTGTTTTTGAGCGCGTAAGGAACGCCTAAAAAGCCTGCGAGCGTGTAGATGAGCAGCAAGCCCGCAAGCGAGCCTAGGATAATAAGAGCGATTTTTTTACTTTTTTGCATAAATTTGCCTCGATTTTTTTGGCGAATTTTACTAGGATTTTGATTAAAGGGCGGTTATTTTGGCAAACTCATACGAAAAATTAGCGCCGTTTCTTAAAAAATTAAAGCCGATATTTGATGCAAATAAACAAAAATCAAATACGGCACAAGATCTCTTTTTGATAAAACTTGGCACCCGTAAACTACGGAGATAACTTAAAATCTAGTCGATAAAATAGCGATTTTACTGTAAAATTCGGAATCAAATTTGTCAAACCGGGGAGCAAAAATGTTTCAGGCTTTCAGAATTTACGATTTTGTAAAAGGCGATGAAAATAGCGATTTTTACGGCGTATTCGTCGATAGACTCTATCCTCGCGGAGTGAAAAAGGAGATATTTTGCTCGTTTTTATGGCTAAAGTCGGTTACTCCGTCAAACGAGCTTAGGTCTTGGTTTCATGAGGACAAAGAGGCTAGATTTGAGGAATTTAAAGTTAAATTTAAGACCGAACTAGCCGATAAAGAGGCGACGGCAGGGCTGAACGAGCTAAAAACTCTAGAAAAAAAGCACGGCAAAATCGCTCTATTAACCGCGACTAAAGATATAAATTTAAGCCACGTTGCGGTACTTTTAGAACTACTCAGGGAGTAAAATTTAATTTACCTTTTATTTTTCATATTTTTTCGCTATAATCCCCCAACTTTTTAAATCGATTTTAAGTTTATAGCATCTAGTTAAATTTATAAATATCATTAAAATTAAGGTTTGCGGTTTAAACGCTAAAGCCTAAAGATAAGTGTATCTTTTGCTGCGTTTAGATTTGAGCGATCATAATTTCGGTGCAGTAAATTTTATCCTAAAACTAGACCCGATTAGGCGCCGCAATCTACCCGCGAATTAAACCTAGTCGGGCTTATTTTTTAAACTCGTAAATCGCATTTAAAACGTTAAACCTATAACCGTAACTAAACAAGGAGTCCTCAATGGCAGTAACACAAGCGCAAGTAGCACAGCTTTACGTAGCGT
>CALCKS010000238.1 GCA_937965895.1 uncultured Campylobacter sp. | reverse complement strand
GCCCCAAGCGAGCTGCAAGGAGATGATCTAAAAGAGGGCCGTAAGGACGAAAAACACCTCTGCGCAGAGGCTAGCGACCCAAATGCCAAGACAAACCCCAAAACAAATACCCAAACGGGCGCTGCTAAAAACGAACAAGACGCGCAAAGCTCGGACGCAAACAAAATAGCGCAAAACGATAAGGATATGCAAAACCGCGCTTTGAGTCCGGAAAACAGGCAAAAAATCGCTTTGGTAAGCACAAATGACGATTTGCCTAGCCAAGGCGCTCCGATTTTTAAATTTAACGACGAGGCCGATTTCTTTGAGCTAAAATTTCAAGCGGCGGAGTCTAATTTAGACGTGCAAGATGAGCTTGCCGGCTATGACGGCGGATATATCTTTAGCTTTGGCGAAGATATCTCGCTAGAGCAAGGTAAAGATATAAACGGTGCAGACGACGAAAAAACGTGCCTTAGCGCCGCAAACAAGGTAGGTAAAAGGGCTGTAAATTTAACGAAAAATCAAGCCGTTTGGGACAAAGCGCATGCAAGCTTGATGGATAAAAATGCCAAAAGTAACGCAAATCAAACGCAGAGCCAAACCGCGGACGCGCAAGAGGACGTAAATAAAGCTGCGCTAGATGGAGCCGCTCCTGCGGACTGCCGGCAGACGCGCCAGGGCCAAGCCGAGCCTAAAAACGCAGAAGAAAATACTCGCGATTCCAAGCTCTTGCCGCTACTAAAGGCATGCGGTATCGGCTGCGGATTTGAGAGTGTATCGTTTTTAGGCAAGCGTACGCGCAAGGACGTTTTAAAGGGCGTTAGCTTTGAGATAAGGCAGGGCGAGGCTCTGGGGCTGCTAGGCAAATCAGGCTGCGGTAAAAGCACGCTAGCCAAGGTTTTGACCGGGCTTTTGCATACTAGTGAGGGCTGGGTAGAATTTGACGGACGTAGGCTAAATTTAACGGATTTGGATGCAAAAAGGGAGTTTTATTCCCAAGCACAAATCGTATTCCAAGATGCGCCAAGCGCCGTAAATCCGCGATTAAGCGTGCGAGAAGTTATCGAAGAGCCGCTGCTATATCTAACCCGCATGCCCGCGGCGCAGCGACTGGAGCGCATAAGGCGGCTACTAAAAACGCTTGAGATAGACGAGAGTTTTTTAAACAAAAAAGCCTCGTTACTAAGCGGAGGACAAATCTCGCGGGTAACTATTGCACGCGCTTTGGACGAGGCGCTAAGCTCTCTTGACGCGCCTTTGCAGACGTCGATTCTGCGGGTGCTTACGCGGTTAAAGGGTAAAGTTTCGTTTCTTTTTATTACGCACGACATTAGGCTCGCACGGATATTTTGCGACCGCATCGTTTTGATGGATGAGGGGCGTATCGCGCAGACGGCTACGGCTTTTCAGAGCTTTACCTGTGCGGCGGGTAAGGAGCTAGAAAGCGCTGTGCTACCTCCGTTTCCGAGTTTTTAGTCGGTTTTTATAAATTTGGGCTACGTATCGGCTCGCTTTTTT